>DUJI01000225.1 GCA_013329855.1 Thermoplasmata archaeon
TGCTCCTCGGTCAGGCTCTCGAACCGGCCCGTGGGCGGGCCCCCCGCGTTCGTCACGAGGATGTCCGCGCCGCCGAACGTGCTGCGCGCCCGGTCGACGAAGTTCGTGGCGTCCGCGAGCCGTGCGACGTCGGCCGGGAACGCGAGGACGTCGGTCCCCGTCTCCTTGCGGATCGCCGCGGCCGCGGCTTCGAGCGGGTCCTTGTTCCGGGCGCAGATGGCGACCTTGGCGCCCTCCCGTGCGAGATTCAGCGCCATCGCACGGCCCATCCCCTGGCTGGCCGCCGCCACCAGGGCCACCTTCCCCTTCAACCCCAGGTCCATGGCCCACGGAGAGCCGCGGGATTCTATGAAGCTTGGGCCGTCTCAGGCGACCGCGGAGGGGGGCGCTCGGAGGAAGCTGCGCATCTCCCCCACGGGCTGGAAGCCCAGGGTCTGGTACATGACCTGGGGGGAGTCGAGGAGGTCCGTGAACAGGAGGGAGTACTCGGCCCCCGCGTTGCACGCCTCCTTGGAGACGTCGAAGAGCAGGGTCCGGGCCACGCCCCGGTTCCGGAACTCGGGCATCGTGGCCACGTCGCCGATGAGCGCGAACTTCCCTCGCGACCAGAGGGAGATGGTCCCCGCGGGCTGCCCCTGATAGTAGCCGACGTAGTCGTGCTGGCCGAGGACCGCGCCGCGGTCCCTGCCGATGGCGTACAGCTGCCGCGACTCCTCCGCTGCATAGCCCATCCCGGCGAAGAGGCGCATCCGGAGACGGCGGAAGTCCTCCTCCGGGGCGTCCGTCCCGACCTTCCGCAGGGCGAGATCGGGGTTCGTGATGCAGGCGGGCAGCCCGACCCGCGCCATGGCCCGTTCCGCGGAGGGATGGAAGCCGAGGGTCACGAACGCCTCCTGGTTCTCGAAGGCCACCTGGGCGTCGTCGAACACGACGTTCCGGTGGCGGACCGGGGTCCCCCGGAACGCGTCGTCCAAGGCGGCGAGGATCTCCTCGATCCCTCCGGCGGGCAGCCGCTCGACCCAGGCCAGGTTGGCCGCGTAGATGAGCGGGTAGCCCAGGTGGCGCACGACGGCCCCGAAGGGCGTCGCGCGGACCTCGGCCCCGGTCTCCACCCAGGTCCGCTCGAAGGACCGCGCCGTGCGGAGGAGGTCCCGGGTGTCCATGGTCCCGACCAAGGGGGACGCGGTCATGAAGCTTTGCGCCCGCGGCCTAGAAGCCCACGAAGACGTCGAGGAGGATGCCGATGACGATGAAGACGACGGCGACCACGATCCAGAACTTGGCGTCGCGGCTGAGCTTCATGGTCGTCGAACCGGCCCAGACCACCGGGGGCTAATAGGGTTTCGTTCCAGGCATCGGGTCAAGGCAGCCCGTACATCCGGTTGGGACGAAGGATCTCGGGGAAGCGGCGACGAAGCGCCCTCCGCGTCTCGTCGCAGAGGTGGCAGGCATCCGCGTACCTCCGCCGGTGAGCCACGCGATACCGCCGGACGAGCCCGGCCGGGCCGCCCGAGACCAGGGGCCCGGCGATGGGGTGGGCCTCCGGATCGTACGCCCGTACAATCTCACGGAGCGACCTCTCGAAGACGTTGCCCAAGGAGATGCCCTGACAGAGATGCACGTTCCCTTCGGGATCGATGTGGACCCGCTCCGGGTCCCGCAGATTCTCGTGGGGACAACGGTCCAGCTCGGTCCACGGGTGGAGACGGGCGCGGCGGACGAGTTGCTTCGCCGCTCGGCCGCGGTACATGACTGCGGACACCCCGGGCGGCAGCTGGCCTACGCTCGGGGCGGCATCGGCCTCCTCGGGCTGGGCGACCCGGATCATGCCGCAGGGGATCCCGAGGTCCCGGGCCGCGGTGGCCGCGTTCTCCGCCAGCCGGCCGTCCTCCGCGTCCCCGTGGTAGTTGTCGCTGCTGAGGGACAGATCCTGGACGAGACCGTGGAACGGCCGCAGGGCTTCCCTCGCCTCGCGGACCCCCGTGGCCCAGTAGGCATTGGAGACGATCCCGACCCGGAACCCCTTCCGTGCGGCGAGCCGGACCCCCGCCCGGAGGAGCGGATAGAAGAGGAAGGGCTCCCCGCCCTCGAAGAAGATCCACTCGATGCCGCCCAGGTCCTCCGCCTGCCGCAGGATCTCCCGGACGTCCGCCAGGGACATCGTGCCCCGCGCCTCCGGGCTGCTCCAGACGAAGCAGTGGTCGCACTCCAGGGTGCACTGGTAGGTCAGGAGGAGATGGAGCCCCGTGAGCGGCACGGACGCCCCATGGGTCCTGGGACCCTAGGAACCTCCGTATTGACTGTTCCCGGACGAGCACTTTCGCGCACCCCGCCGAGACCCTTTATACCGCCGCGGCGTACCCAGAACCGAGGCGAGAAATCGACACGCCTCGGGAACGTGATTCTACGAGAGAGGAGTTGGCGCCCCATGTCCAGGACATCACCCGGGCGCTCGGCGGAAAAGTGAGCGAGTCGGAGATCGAGAAGGAGCTGTCCAGCTACCTGAACGTGTACCGGGTCTCCCTGGACACGGCGAAGCGGTCCATCGTCAAGAAGCATGGCGGCAATCCTGCGGGCCTCGCGGTCGGGATCAACAAGACGATCCGCGAGCTCGCGCCGGGGGAGCAGTCCGTGAACCTCCTGGCTCGGATCGTGGCCGTCAACGAGAAGGACGTGACCGTGGAGAGCGGCACGAAGCGCATCCTGTACGGCATCCTCGGCGACCCGTCGGCGACGATCCCCTTCACGGCGTGGGAGCCGCTCAACGTGCCCCTGGCCAAGGGGGACGTGGTCCGCGTGACCAACGCGTACACGAAGGAGTACCGCGGACAGGTCCAGGTCAACTTCGGCGTGCGGACGACGGTCTCCAAGGAGAAGCCGGACGCCCTGCCGGAGTACAAGCCCGCCGCGGGCGTGGGCATGCCCTACGTGGGCAAGCCTACCGCGATGAAGGTCGTGGACCTTCGCGAGGGCGCGTCCAACGTCGCGGTGACCGCGCGCATCCTGTCCGTGGAGGCGCGGGAGGTCGAGGTGGACGGGGCCAAGAAGGCCGTCTACAGCGGCGTCCTGGCCGACGAGACGGGGAAGAGCCAGTTCAGCGCCTGGAAGGACTTCGGCCTCGCGGAGGAGGACGTCCTGCGGATCGAGGGCGCATACGTCAAGTCGTGGCGGGGCATCCCCCAGATCAGCTTCGACGACCGCGCGTCGGTCACCAAGCTCAAGGACGACGCCCTGGCGCCGGCGTCCAAACTGGGCGAGAGCCCGCGGATGTGGATCGAGGACCTCGCGGAGCGCGGGGGCGGCGTGGACGTCACCGTGCGGGGCATTCTGATCGACCTGCGCGAAGGCTCCGGCCTCGTGTACCGCTGCCCCGAGTGCAACCGGGTCCTGCGGAAGGGCGCGTGCCGCATCCACGGCGAGGTCAAGGGGAACGCGGACCTCCGCGTGAAGGCCGTCCTGGACGACGGCAGCGGCGCCCTGACTGCCGTGTTCAACCGCGAGCTCACGGAGGCCCTCCTGGACAAGACCATGGACGCGGCGATCGCCCAGGCCAAGGAGGCCATGTCCGCGGACGTCGTGCGGGACGAGCTGTCGGACCTCCTCGTGGCCCAGCCCATCGAGGCCCGCGGGAACGTGACGTCGGACGACTACGGGTTGATGATGATCGTGGACTCCGCCAAGATGCTCCGGGTGGACGTGCAGACGGAGGCGCGGGAGATGCTCGAGCAGATGGAGGGATCCGCATGATGCGCGAGGTCGCCTGGCGGCTCTTCGCCGGGGAGTACAACGACGCGACCCTCGAGGTCGAAGGCACGGGCGAACGGGCGCCGTCCTACGTCATCACGCCCCTGGGCGCCAAGGTGAACCGGATCTTCGTCGTCGGCGTGATCACGGACGTGGAGAACGTCGGGACGGACATGCAGCCCATGTGGCGCGCCCGCGTGTCCGACCCCACGGGCACGTTCCACGTGTACGCGGGGCAGTACCAGCCCGAGGCCGCCGCGGCCCTGTCCCAGCTCAAGCCGCCCGTCTTCGGCGCCATCGTGGGCAAGAGCCGCGTGTACTCGCCCGAACCGGGGACCGTGTACACGTCCATCCGCCCCGAGGTGATCAAGGCCGTGGACGAGCGCGTGCGGGACTTCTGGATCCTGGAGGCCTGCCGCTCCCTGCGGAAGCGCCTGGACGCCGCCGCGGAGGCCGGGAAGATGGACCCGCCGACCAAGGAAGCCCTGGTCCAGATCGGGGTCAAGGCGGCCCTCGCGGACGGCCTGGTCCAGGCGTCGGCCCACTACGGGAAGGCGGACCTGTCGCGGTACACGGCCATGCTCGCGGAGTCCCTGCGGTACCTGCTGCCCGAGTACCGGGAGTACCGCCCGCCCGAGGCCGAACCCACGGTGACCGAGCCGGCGGCCCAGGCGGAGGCCAAGGAGCCCGAGGAGCCCACGGCGGACGAGGACAAGGTCCTCGAGGTCATCGCGTCCCTGGACAAGGACGGCAAGGGCGCCCCGTGGGAGGGGATCCTGGATGCCGCGGGCAAGGCGGGCGTCTCCAAGGACAAGCTCGAGGAGAGCATCAACAGCCTGCTCGACAAGGGGCTGATCTACGAGCCCATCCTGGGGCGGATGAAGAAGATCTGAACCTCAGGCGGAGGGCATCCGGCCCTCCGCCAAATCCTTGATTCGCTGGAGCGCGTGCTCCGTCCCTTCGCCGGCATGCTTCACGAAGGGGCGCGTTCCGAGCTTGAGCATCCCCGTGAGCCGGACGTCGTAGACGGCGGACAGCCGCGTCTGGCCATCCCCGGCGGGGATGACCTCCACCGTCTTCGTGCCCCGCATGGGCCCCTGGAGGAGCTCGTGGACCACGCGGCGGGGCGGCTCCAAGGTGACCCGCTCCCGCTCCTTCCGCTCCCGGAACGCCAGGGTGACCTCCCGCTCCACGACGTTCCCGCTCGTGGACAGGGTGCGGACGGCCTTCGTGCCCTTCCAGATCTCGGGCTCCCGGTCCAGGGCGGAGGCCAGGGACCAGACCTTCTCGGGGTCCGCGGCGATCGTGACGGTCTTCTCGATGCGTGCCATGGCCATCCGACACGCCTCTTGGGCATAAACCCCGCGCTCAGTACGTCAGGGTGGCCTTGCAGGACCAGCACTTGTGGGCCGACGTGCCCACGCGCGCGCCGCAGGCGCTGCAGCGGCGGACGCCCGGGGCGTACTCCGCGATCCGCTCCAGCTTGGCGACCCCGATCTTCCCGGTCACGAAGCCGCCCAGTCCGGAGGCCAGGGCGAGGGCCAGGGCGAGCAGCTCCATCCAGGGGTTCACCCAGAAGAAGATCTCGATCAGGTACAGACCCGCGAAGGCGCCCAGGTAGCCGCCGAAGAACCCCAGGGTGCCCAGATACGTCTTCCGCCCCGCGAAGGCGCCCACGCCGAACAGGGCGACGCCGAGGAAGAAGAGGCGGAACTCCAGGTAGGGGACGAACGTGCTCGCGAAGCCCGCGACGGCGGACAACGCGACGGAGGTCAGGATGGCTAGCACGAAACCCGCGAGGGGATTCCGGACGGCGGCCGAAGCCATGCAGCTCCCACCGGGGCCGCCTACCCCGGGGTGCGTTCAAGTACCTGACGTCCTCGCTATCATCCGGTGATAATGAGGAAAGGTCAGGCCATCATCTGGAGAATGGCCTCAACCGCGGAGAGGGACGCCTGGACCGCCACGCGATCGGGCGCGTCCGGGCGGCGTTCCAGGTAGAACCGCAGGTCACCCCGCGCGACGCTGAACCGGTTCAGGCGGTGGGCCAGGAGGCCTCGATCCCGCCGGTCCACCGCATTCTCCGGATCGAGGAACACCTCCTTCTCGACGACGGGCCACGCACGCACGGGATCGTCCGCGGTCAGGTAGTTCCGCTTCAGGTTGTTCAGCATCCGCATGATGATCTGCCGCTTCCGGACCGGCGCCAAGAGATCCTCGGAGAATTCCAGGCTGTCCCCGTACACGTGCTGGACCAGGCGCTCGCAGTCTTCCAGGGTGAGGATCTGGCCACCGTCGAAGGGGTCGAGGAGCAGGGATGAGTGGCCCTGCCGCGCCTCCACGATGAAGTGGCCCGGTAGGCCGATCCCTACGACGGTCAGGGCCACGCGGCGGGCCACCTCCATGTAGACCACGCTGAGCGTGATCGGGATGCCGAGCTTGCGGTCCAGGACCTCGTTCAGGTAGGAGTTCCGCGGATCGTAGTAGTCTTGGGCGTCGCCGCGGAAGCCCAACTCTCCGAAGAGGTGGCCGTTCAGCGCCTCCACGATCTCGAGCAGGGAGCTGTCCGGCCCAATGCGCTCCACGACGGGCGCTGCCAGCTCGTCCAGCTGCAGCAGGTACGCTTCGATATCGAGACCGGGATACGCGTCCTCCGCGATCAGCAACGCGGCTTCCGCCAGATCGATGGCGGATTCCGGCCGACCCATCACGCGGGCGAACCGGGCCAGATTTGACAAAGGAACCGTCTGCTCCATCCAGGCCCGTCGTCCCTAGGCCAGACGGCATGATAAGGTTTCCCGGATACGCCTCGCGAATCGGCGATTTCCTTCCCGCGCGCGTACGCACGCGTCACTAGGCCATTATCATTCGTATGCATGGATTTAATTCATGGTCTCCGCTGAGCTCGGTGCGGACGCGGGTGGGACGATGCGGCGCGACCCTTTACAAAAAGGCTTTATCTCGACGAATCGCTCCGTCGGCCTTGAGTGGGATGGCTCTAACACACGACGACGTCTACGGTAGCTCGGGCACTCTCCCCTCCGACGAGACGAGGGACGAGCCCATCGTGATCCGCAAGGTCCCGACGGGCATCGCGGATCTGGACAGCATCGTGGACGGCGGGTTCCCCAGCGGGTCCACGGTCCTCCTCCGGGGCGACATCGGCGCGGGCATGCAGGAGTTCGCGTACACGGCCGCGTCCAAGATCGCCATCGTGAACGAGCGTCCGGACGCGTGGCACTATTACCTCGGGGACCATTGCGACACCTCGGACCTGCCCTCCAAGATCGCGTACGTCACGTTCTCGCGGTCGCGGGAGACCATCCTCACGGAGCTCGCGACCTCCTTCAACTCGGAGTACTTCTACGCGTTCCGGGACCGGACCATCTTCAAGGACTTCTCCTCCGTCTATTAC
>DUJI01000010.1 GCA_013329855.1 Thermoplasmata archaeon
ACTTCCTCGTGCAGCTCGGAGTCCCCGAGGGGAAGTACCACGACGAGGCATGCGAGATGGAGCACGTGCTGAGCGACGACACGACGCGGCGGCTACAGAAGATGATCGACTGGCCCGCGACGTGCCCGGACTGCTACGACCTCACGAAGCTCCACTGCAAGCACCTGGTCGGCAAGCACTAGAGCCCCTCGCGCATCGAGCCGCTCCGGTATCCGCGGAGGTCCACGGTCACGTAGACGAAGCCTGCGTCCCGCACGGCCGCGACGGCCTTCTCCGCCATCTCGGGCGCCGTGAGCCGGGGAATGTCCTCCGGGGGGACCTCGATCCGGGCGATGCCCTCATGGGCGCGCACCCGCACGACGGGGAACCCCAGGGCCCGCAGGGCCAGCTCCGCGGCGTCCACCCGCTGCAATTTCTCCAACGTGATGACCTCCCCATAGGCGATCCGCGACGAGAGACAGGCGTTGCTCGGCTTCGCGTGGAAGCTGAGGCCCAGATGCCGCGCGAGGGCCCGAACCTCGTCCTTTCCGAGGCCATGCTCCACCAAGGGGTGCCAGAACCCCTCTTCGTTCATGGCCTGGATTCCCGGCCGCACATCCCCCAGGTCGGAGACGTTGACCCCGTCCGCGATCACGTCGAAGCCGAGCTCCGAGGCGAGCGGGCGCAGGTTCCGCCCGAGCTCCTTGCGGCAGAAGTAGCAGCGGTTGGCCGGGTTCGCCGCGTAGGACTCGTTCGCGAGCTCGGACATGGAGAGAATCCGCAGGGGGATGCCGATCTCCTCGGCCTCGGCGACCGCTTCGTCCAGCTCGTGGCGAGAGAGGGATTCCGCGTCCGCGAGGACCGCCAGGGCGTCCCGGCCGAGGGCATCGTAGGCGAGGCGCGCGACGAGTCCGCTGTCCACGCCGCCCGAGAACGCGACGAGCACCCGCCCGCGCGCACGGATGGCCTCGACCAGGCGGCGGTGGAGTCCCGGGAGGTCGACGACGCCGAGCGTCGCGGTCATGACGCCCTCCCAACCCTGATACGGAATAAAAGCCTGCGCCATCCCAAACCGTAAACCCGAGATGGGACATCGCGTCCGCGTGCGACCCGCATTCCTCGAATGCACGGCCTGCGGCAAGCGTCGCGGCGTGACCCTCGCAAACCTCTGCGACTGCGGCGCGCCGCTGTTGGTCCGCTACGACCTCGAATCCATTCACCGTGAGGATCTGCTCCCCCGGAGGGACCTGTGGCGCTACGCGCCGCTCCTCCCGCTGGACGCGACCCGCGTGGAGTCCCGGGGCGAGGGTGGGACCCCGCTCCACCGCCTCACGCGGATCGGATCGGGGGGCCGGGTGGCACGCCTCAAGGTCGCCGCGCTTCACGTCAAGGATGAGGGGCTCAATCCCACGGGGACGTTCAAGGCCCGGGGCATGGCCGTGGCCGTCCCCATGGCCCAGGCGCTCGGCGCCGGGTCCGTCCTCGCGCCGACGGCGGGCAATGCGGGTGCGGCCCTCGCACTCTACGCGGCCGCGTACGGTCTGGAGGCGACGATCCTCATGACGCCCGACGCCCCCGCGGAAGCGAAGCGCAAGGCCCTCGCGATGGGGGCCAAGGTCCTGCAGATCGAGGGGGACATCACGGACGCAGGTCGCGTGGCTCAGCAGATCGCGGCGGCCACCGGTGCCTTCAACGTCGCGACCCTGCGAGAGCCCTACCGTGTGGAAGGGAAGAAGACCATGCTCCTCGAGATCTGGGAGGACCTGGGAGGCATGCCCGACTGGATCCTGTTCCCCACGGGCGGAGGGACCGGGGTGGCCGGCATCTGGAAAGCCCTCGGGGAGCTGCGGGAGCTCGGATGGTACGAGGGCGCATGGCCGAGGATCGGCCTCGTCCAGGCGGAGGGGTGCGCCCCCCTCGTCCGGGCGTGGACGCAAGGGAGGGAGTCCGCGGAACCCTGGACCAACCCGACCACGGCCGCGGCCGGGCTCCGGGTGCCCGCGACGCTGGCCGACCGGATCGTCCTGCGGGCCATCCGCGAGACCCGCGGCGCCTGCGTCGCGGTCTCCGAGGACGAGATGGCGGTCGCCGCCGCGAACCTGGCGGCCCTGGAGGGGCTCTCGGCCTGCCTCGAGGGCGCCGCCACGCTGGCCGGACTCCGCCGCCTGCACGACGAGGGCGTCATCCGGCCCGAGGACCGCGTGGTCCTCGTGAACACGGGAGTCGGGCGCGGCTCCGAGGATGGGTCACCCGCGGACGTGCCGGCCGTCCGCAGCGCGGAGGAGGCGATGGCGAGGCTCGGGCTCGCATCGCGGCCCCAGGGAATGCCGGGGTGAAGCCCCCACCGCACACGGACGGGGCGGGTCCGTCCAAATGCGAAATGTATAACTATAGCGAACTGCGAATCACTGGGCTACCTCAAGGGGACCACATAGACCAGGCCCGACGGACAGGGCGCTTGACTCAGCGGGTGGAGGATCGAATGGCGAAGTACGTGCTTGCGGCGGATTACACCCTGATGACGGATTACCGCGGCGTGCCGCTCGCCACCTTCTTCAGCTGCATCCCCACGGACTACTGGTATTCGCGCCTGGTCTACCGGATCCTCGCGGATCCGCCGGAGCTGGATGCGAACGGACAGCCCATCCGCGCTCCCTACGGCCTGCGCAAGGTGGAGGCGGGGCTCGTGAAGGCGGTCGGCCGGGACGAGGTCGTC
>DUJI01000274.1 GCA_013329855.1 Thermoplasmata archaeon
CACGAGCATCTCCAGAGCCCGGACCCACACCATGGCGAGGAGCCCGACCTCGACCAGGCCCAAACCTGTCCCCAAGAAGGCGTAACCCGCCTTCCGCTTGAGGCCGGGGATCGCGAGGTCCTCCTCGAGCTCCCGGAACAGGGCGTCGAGATACGCCTGCTGACTCCGATCGCCCGCGAGGCCCTCATTCACGCTCGGCTCCCCGCGGGCCGAGGGAAGCGGCTGACCCTGCCGCGCAGGTCTCCACAGCCGAACCCGGACGCCATTCCCCCGCGGACCGCACGCCCTGCCTCGTCAGGCCTTAGTGGTCATCAATCCAAGGAACCACGGCACGTGTTTCCCGCGGGATGCGGCGCACCCGCACCCGGTGGGCTAGAGGGCTTCCGTGGCGAGGACCATCAACGCGAGGATGACGGCGCCCCATGCCAAGGCGACGACCTGGCCGTTGTTGAACGTCTTCGTGAGACGGCCCATCTCGGGACCGTGGGAGCACGCCGCCTCGTTCAGGTGGCCCAGGATCTTGCGGGACGCGCGGATGACCACGAGCAGCCCGAACGCGAACAAGGCCAGCGCAAGGATGAGGCTCGCGAGGAGGAGCAGGCCCCACGTCGAACCCCAGAGCGCGTTCGGATCGAAGTTGCCCAGGAGGAGGTAGAGGATCGCGCCGAAGGCGATCGTCATCACCGCCGTGGCGGGGACGAATCGGATCACCAGGGGGATGAGCTGGCGCAGGGTCTCCTTCCGCGCGGGCATCTCCAGGCGAGGCATGACCCTGCGGAGGACCATGACGGAGAACCCCAGGGCCCCGATCCAGAGGATCGCGGAGAAGATGTGCAGGTACCGGACGACGAGGGCGAGGAGGTCGGCCACGGAAGGAGCAACTGGCCAGGGTCCTTAAAGCCATCTGGGAGGAATCGCTTTTCCGCGGCCGCGGGGTCCTCGCCACGCTCCTCACCCTGAAATAACGGAAGGTCCATTCCGGGCTGCCCCGACCCGTGGCGGCGGGGCGGGAGGAGACACATGGCCTTCGTCGATCCGCTGGCGCTGCAGTTGTTCACGCTCGCGTTCGTCGCGGCGTTGCTGTTCTATTCCGGCGCGGTGGGCTACGTCACGTTCCGGCGGCATGGGCACCACAGGACCTATCAGCACCTCCGGGGGGCGGTCATTCCCCTCGCAGGCCTGGGCGCCATCGTCTTCGCGATCGGCCTCTGGGGCGAAATCACCTGGCCCCTGCCGGGCTCCTACAACATCCTCTTCTACGATCCGTATTCCCTCCTGGGCGTCATCCTCATCGCGTTCGCGGTCTCCGTCCACCTTCGCCTGCGCACGCAGTACACCGGCTTCCTCGCGGGGGTCACGGGCGCGCTGAGCCCATACTACGGCGTCTCCGCCTACGGCCTGGGCATGACCGCGGAACCCGTCTACATGCTCTTCCTGTACATTGCCCTCGGCGGGACCGCGGTCCTCACGTTCCCCGTGACGATCTACATCGACCGGATGGTCGTGGAACCCGAACTGGAGAACATCCCGGACGTCGAGAGGAAGGCCCTCACGTTGCCGTGGAAGCTCGCCTACGGCGGGTTCCTGCTCTTCCTGTTGTTCGCGGTCGCCTCCGCCATCCTCGCACTCGTCATTGGCGGCGGCGCGCTCGGGTCGCACCTGGCGAGCGCGCCCTGAGGCAAGATCCTGGCCTCAGGAGTTCCGCCGCGCGCGGGCATCGAATGCCACGGCGCGACCGGCGGTGACCTCATCGCAGAGGATCTGGGTCCTATCTGAGGGCACCCGAAAGCTCGCATTCTCCGCGGCGTTCCGCCTAAGAGTAGGGACAGAACACTTATCGGAGCGGTTCGTGCTAGCGTGCACCACGGAGGAGGAACACCATGCGGAAGTACATCGCCGTGCACACGATGCCCCAGCCCACCTCTGTGGAAGACGCGACGCCGCTCGTGCGCAAGATGCTGGACAACGAGGGATCGAATGCCTACTGGGTCGGCTCCTGGGCCCAGACGAACGCAGAAGGCAAAGTGTTGAAGATCTTCTGCGAGTGGAACGCGCCGGACGAGAAGACGATCCGCGACGTGTTCGCCAAGGTCCCCGAGTTCCCCTTGGACAGCATCCACCCGATGACCAAGATCGACTCCGCGGATTTCCGTCAGTAGGCGGTCCACCCCTCGGTTGAGGGAGACCCATGCCCGACGTTCGCGTGATGACACCGGCGGAGCGGTCGGAGCGGGTCGAGGACTACATCGAGTTGCTCGAGGGATTCGCCCTGCCCCTCGTGGGGCGGGAGCCGGGGCCGCGGGCGGCGACCGAGTTGCAGGCCGCGTGAGCCGCCGGCACGGGGCCGATCCCGACGAACGCCTCGGACAAGGAGAAGGTCCAGGCGGCCTACCGGAACTGGATGTTCCAATGGGAGACGGCGTACGACTTCGTTCGGGACCGCCTCGGGGAGCGGGGCGCGACCGCGTTCGAGCGGTCGGACGTCGAGGCGCTGGAACGCGCCAACTCGGGAGCGTCCGTGGCCCTCCTGAAGGCGATCTGGGCCCTCGCCCCCGGCGTGGGCTTCGGCGCGTTCGGGAAGCGCATGGCCTTCGAACTGCAGACCTTCACCCCCTTCTCCGTGACCGAGCTGTCGAAGCAACGGGTGGCGGTCGAGATCCCTCGCTGCGAGGTCCTCGACGATTCCGGAGGCGAGCCCACGTGCCTCGCGGGCTGCCAGACCATCTATCCCCGCTTCCTCCGCGAGAAGTTCGGAGTCACGATGACGACGAACCGGCGAGGCCACGCCTGCACGGTCACTCTCGCACCGGTGTGAGGCGCCTCCCCCACGGCGGGTTGGATGCGGGGGCCCGAAGTCGTTCCGCGCGCATGCCGGACCCGGGATTCGACTTCGCGAGGTATTTCTCAGGGACATCCTTTCCTTCCCTTGGCGTTCGGGAGACGACCCCATGTGCCGGAACATCAAGATCTTGTTCAACTTCGACCCCCCTGCGACGGACGAGGAGATCCGCGAAGCCTCGTTGCAGTTCGTGCGGAAGATCTCGGGATTCCACAAGCCCTCGAGGGCGAACGAGGCCGCCTTCAATGAGGCCGTCGACGGGGTGGCCGACGTCGCCACGGACCTCTTGCGGTCCCTCATGACCGACGCGAAGCCCCGCAATCGCGCGGTCGAGGCGGCGCGCGCCCGCGCGAAGGCCGCGGAGCGATTTGGAAGCTCCTGACGACGGACGCCCGCCGATGCGCGAAACCTTAAGCGTCCGACCGGCTCGTAGACATCTCGTGGAAACGATCGACAAGGCGAGCCTGCGGCAACGGCTCACGCCGTTGCAGTACCACGTGTGCCTGGAGGAGGGGACGGAGCGGCCCTTCACGGGAGAATACTGGAACCACCACGAGGCCGGCGTCTACGCCTGCCGCGTCTGCGGCCACGACCTCTTCGCCTCGGCCACGAAGTACGAATCGGGGACGGGCTGGCCCAGCTTCACGGCGCCCATCGCGGAGGAGAGCGTGCTGGAGAAGGAGGACCGAAATCTGTTCATGCGCCGGACCGAGGTGGAGTGCGCGAACTGCGGCGCCCACCTGGGCCACGTCTTCGACGACGGCCCCCGGCCCACGGGGCTGCGGTACTGCATCAACTCCGCGTCCCTCCAGTTCCGCCAAGGCCCGTGAGGGCACGACCGCCTACCACCAGCGCCCGTCGCCGAGCCGCTCGATGGCCCATTCCTGGTCCGCACGCTCGCCGAGCTCCGCGAGGGCCAAGCCGATCGCGTGATGCAGGGGCTCGTGCGTGAACACGTGCACGAACACGTCGCGCCAGGAGACGGTCGCGGGAAGGGCACCCATCCGCCAGAGGTGGACGGCCGTGGTGCTGCGATATTCGCGGAGGCTCCAATCCGGAGCACCGTACGTCACGGCCAGGCGCAGGAGCCCGTTCCGTTTCGTCCAGGTGCCGATCGCACGCTCGCGTGGGGGGACCTCGGACTCCCGGAAGTGGAAGATCCACGTGATCCCGCCGTCGCGCAGCGGGAAGCGGGAATCGGCGCCTGACGGGGACGCACCCATGGGGCGTCCCCACGCGGGGCTTGCATATCAAGCGTGGCCCTGCCGACGGCGACCGGGGGCGCTCCCTGGTCGGGAGGATGACCGCGAGCCCCGCCACCCCTCCGAAACCTTTCAATCCCGACGATGTGGTGCCCGGCATCGAGGGTAGCATGGTCACCTACAAGACCGAGGTCCTCTCGACCTTGGGCTGGACGTCGGCGCAGGGCATCTCCAAGCAGGTTCAGGCGCGACTGGACGCATTCGCGGCGGGAGGGTGGCGAATGTCGGGCATGGCGAGCATCGCCGGGACCGGCGGCTTCTTCGGGGGCGGGGGGAGCCCCTACCTCGTCATGGTCTTCGAGCACGAGTGATGCCGCTGGGCGAAGGCCGGCACGTATGCGCTCTCCATGTGCCCTACG
>DUJI01000061.1 GCA_013329855.1 Thermoplasmata archaeon
CCTGCTCGATGTCCTCGGGCCGCAGCTCCTCCACCCTCCGCCCGCGGAAGGGGAGGCGGGAAAGGGCGGCCTCGAGGGCCGCCGGCGACTCCGCGAAGGAGGACCAGGCGAGGCGTAGCCCGTTCTCCACGGTCTTGCGGCGGTGCTCGAAGAGCGCCGCGACCACGGCGTCGAAGCGGTCCGGGTCGGCCATGGGGAAGGGACTCGGCCGCGGCTCCAGGTGCACGAGGGCCGAGTTCACCCTGGGCTGGGGCCGGAAGGCGTTCCGCGGCACGCGCTCCAGGATCCGGCACGCCGCGCGGACGTAGACGCCCACGCTCAGGCGGGAATAGTCCGCCGTGCCGGGCGCCGCGACCATCCGCTTCGCGAACTCCCACTGGTACATGAGGACCGCGCGGTCGAACGGCGTCGACAGGAGGCGGAACGTCAGCGGGGAGGAAATCTGGTAGGGGAGGTTCGATACCATGACGTCGAAGTCGGGCCAGTCGACCTTCAGGGCGTCCCCGTGGATGATCTCGGCGTCCGGAATCGCGCGGCGGAGGTACTCCGCGAGGCGGCGGTCCGATTCGATGGCCACCACGCGCTTCACCCGAGGGACGAGCTCTCGGGTCAGCACCCCGAGTCCGGGACCGATCTCGAGGACAACGTCGGAGGCGTGGAGGTCCGCGTAGCCGAGGGCCCGGTGGGCGACCCGAGCGTCGACGAGGAAGTGCTGGCCCCGGGACTTGCTTGGCCGGATCCCGAGCTCCCGGAGGACGTCCCGCGGATCTTCCATGGCCATGGAGCCGGCACGGCCGCGGTGCGATTTAGCCTCTTCCCCGCGACACGCTTTTACCGCCTACGGACCATGCCGGACCGTGGGCCGACCCTGGGCCTCCCTCCCGTACCAGGCGCTGGAGGGCAGCCTCCAGTGCCTCGCGGTCGCGGTGATCATCGGCCTGCTCGTCCTGGTCCTCGCCATCCTCATGGCCTACCAGCGGTACGTGGCCAAGAAACGCCCCGTGCAGCACCTCTGCAGCTACTGCGGCCGCCTCGTGACCGCGGTCAGCGACTGCCACCACGCCCCCGTCAAGGAGGAGTTCCTCCACGGCGTGTGTCAGGAGTGCAAGAACGACTGCCGGCTCGTCTGCTCGACGTGCAAGAGGCCGGTGTGAGTGTACGAGGGTGCGGCGACACCGCAGGGTGGCTTCTCGGCGCCCGATCAGGACCCACGGCTCCGAGAGGACGTGTTGCGATTTCTACGGGAGAAGGCGTTCCCGACCTGGGACTTCTTCGATGCTTCGGCGCGGCGGAGACCCCTTGAGGAATACCCCGGCGCGCAGATCGCGGAGGACGTCGCGCGCCGACTCCGGGATCTCGGCCCGTTCAATCCCCACATGGTCCCGCCCACCATGTTCCGGCCCGACTGCCAAATCTCGGTGATGGCCGTTCGGCCGCCTCAGCCGCCCAAGCGGGGGCTCTTCGGAGGACTTCAGCGCCATGATACCTCCGTCGAGGCTCGAGACACAGGCACCAGGGTGATGGCCCTGGATCTCAGCGCCCTGGGTCCCTTCGCTTGCGCCACGTGGATGTGGCCTGCCGGCGGACTGGACCCGCCGCTGAACCCACGGAGCGTGGAGGCAGCCGTCCTCGACCTGCTCCGCGAGCAGGGCATCGTGGTCTTGACACGCGAGGAGATTCTCATCCCGGTACGTGGGATGAAAGGGACCCCGTACAGCAAGGAAGGCAGAGTCCCGAACGTTTGCAACTGCCTGTTCGACGCGGCCTCGTTCCTTCTCCGAGGGCTCGGCGTCAGCCAATTTCGGGCCGAGGCAGGGGAAGGAGATCTCTGGCCGAGAGCGGTCGAGGGGCGCGCTTGACGACAAGGCTTATACACTCAGGTCGTGTGGTCCGCAGCTACGTCCCTCTCCGAGCGGCCCTGCGGCTCCCTCATCCAAGGCACGCTGCCCGTGGGCTGCGCGCAGTGCACGGAGGGGGCCAAGATGGTCCTCTTCGTCACGGGCCTCTGCTCCTTCCATTGCTTCTACTGCCCCGTATCCGACGAGAAGATGTACAAGGACGTCGTCTTCGCGGACGAGAAGCGCGTCGAATCCGACGCGGACGTCCTCGAAGAGGCGCGGGCCATCCGCGCGAAGGGTGCGGGGATCACGGGCGGCGATCCCCTCGAGGCCGTCGACCGCACGGCCCACTACATCCGCCTCCTGAAGAGGGAGTTCGGGTCCTTGTTCCACACGCACCTCTACACGATGTCCACGGACCCGGAGAAGATCCGCACGCTCGCCGCCGCGGGGCTGGACGAGATCCGCTTCCACGTTCCACCGGGCCTGTGGTCCCACCCGCAGGCCCTGGGATTCCCCGTGGCCGTGCGCCTCTCGAAGGAACTGGGGATGACCGTCGGACTCGAGGTCCCCCTAATCCCGGAGCGCGAGGCCGACTTGGTCACGCTGATCGAGTGGGCGGAATCCGAGGGGCTCGCGTTCGTCAACCTGGACGAGATGGAGTACAGCGACGCGAACTTCGCGCGGATGAAGGTGCGCGGGTACGAGGTCAAGCACGAGCTCGCCTACGGGGTCAAGGGCGCGGACCAGGTCGCCCTCCGCCTCCTCGATCGACCCTGGAAGACGACGGTGCACTACTGCACGAGCGGCTACAAGGACGCGTGGCAGCTCCGCACACGGATCAAGCGTCGCGCGGAGAACGTGGCCCGACCCTGGGACGTCATCACGGAGGACGGCACCCTGGTGAAGGGCGTCATCGAGGGGGACGGGCTGGACGACCTCCTGCGCGACCTCGCGAAGCGGCACCGCGTCCCCAGGAAACTCATGGGCCTGGACGCCGCGCGGCGGCGGATCGAGATCGCGCCCTGGATCCTCGAGGAGATCGCGCCCCAGCTCGGACGCCCTTCGTACGTCGTGGAGGAGTATCCAACCGCAGACGGGCTTGAGGTGGAACGGGTCCGGCTTCCGTGACCCGTTCGGGGATCCCGCGGACCACGCGCGTGAGCGCGTCCAGGCGGACCTCGATACGCTGACCGTCCTCCGTGCGGCACGCCACGCGCGCCGTCGGGACGAACACGACGCGCACGCTGCACAGGGAGGCGACCGCATGGGGCTCGAACCGCTCCAGCGCCTCGGCGAGACGGCGGTCGCGCTCCGCCTCGATGGCCCGCACGACGTCCTCGGCACCCGAGGGCGCCGCGTCCCGGACCTCGGCGACCGTTCCGTCGAAGTAGCGGAAGATGCGGCGGACCTCCTCCTCCAACGCGACGAGGGAGGCCTTCCGGAACGACTCCGTCCCGGAACGCATGTGCTCCTGGAGGATCTCTCCGGCCCGCCGGTAGGCGGGACCGAAATCCGGGGCGAATCCCGGGACGCTCGCAGGCCGCAGGCCCTCTTCGGGTAGCGGCCATGGGACGGCCCATGCCTCCTTCCCATCCAAGGTCGCGGCGACCGAGTGGAACGCTTCCCTCTTCTCATCCGAGGTCAACGCGGTCCGGAACGCGAACACGACGAAGGGTTGTTCCGTCCGCTCCTCGATGTCGAACGGACCGTCCTGGGAGAGACCCGGAGCAGCCCGCAGCACCGGGAGGATCCAATCGTCCGAGGCGAGGTCGAGACGCCCCAGGTCCCACCGGCCCCTCCGCGTCGCGAGGGTCAGGAGCTTCTCGAGCAGGTAGCTTCCGGGAGCCACGAGCTCCGCATCGAACTCCCCGATCCGCTCCGGGTCGAACGTCACGCAGGCTCGGGATGGAAAATCCAACGTGGCCTGCACGGCCTCCGGGAGGACCAGCCAGAGGAACGTCCCGTCGTCGCGGACCTCCGCGCCCACATCCTCCAGCAGGGCGACCGCGAACGACCGCAGGGACTCGGCCTCCGTCATGCGGGGGCCTCCTCGCTGACGTGCTTGAGCACGTCCTCGTTGAGCTCCTTGACCGTCTCGTACCGCGCGCGGGCCTTCAGGAGGGACTCGCCGAGACGCCCGAGGGCCGCGCGGCGCGCCTCGGCCTCCTTGAGCGCCCAGATGTCCATGAGGAGGTCCTCGAAGGGGCGTCGTGCGTCGAGGTCTCCCAGGATCAGGTCCAGCTCCCCGACGACGAGCTCGAACATGTGGATCTTGCGGTCGAGCAGCTCGATGAGGTACTCCTCCACGGTGTCCTCCGCCCAGAGGTTGACCACGTGGACCTCCTTCTCCTGGCCCAAGCGGTGTACGCGGCCGATCCGCTGCTCGATCCGCAGCGGATTCCACGGAAGGTCGTAGTTCACGAGGGTTCGGGCGAACTGCAGGTTCCGCCCTTCGCCGCCCGCCTCCGTGCTCAAGAAGATCTGGCGGTCCCCGCGAAACGCGCGGACGGCCTCGTCTTTCGCCTTTGACGAGAGACCGCCATGGTAGGCCGCCACCCGGTAGCCGTCCGCCTCGAGGACCCGACGGAGGTACTCCAGCGTCCGGAGGTACTGCGTGAAGATGAGGACCTTCTCGTCCGTGGATCCGAGGAACGACCGGAGGTGGGACGCCTTCACGTTGTCCCGGATCGCCTCGGCTTCGGCGCGCAACGCTGCGAGCCGCACCTGTTCCTCGAATCCGAACAGGGGGCTGTGCTCCAGCTTGGCCAGGGTCTGCGCCGTGGCGAATGTGCTGCTCCCAATCTCCCGTTGGAGGACGATGAGCGTGAGCCGGGCCGGGAGGGGCAGCCGTCCCGAGGGGACCCCCCACGCGTCTCGGACGAACGCCGTGACGTCATCGTAGAGGCGGCGCTCCTCCGGACTCAGCCGGACGGGCAGAGAGTGCACGCGGCGCGGAGGCAACGTGAACGAGATCCCGCGGCGGTTCCGGACCATGACGTCCCGGAGGCGGCCGCGCAACTCGGTGACCCGGGCGGGCACGCGGTGGTCCAGGGTGGCCACGTACCGCGCCAGGTACTCGTCGTACGTGTGGAGCTGGCCGGGCTTCAGGAGGCTGACCAGGTTGAACAGCTCGTCCATGTCGTTCTGAATCGGCGTCGCGGTCAGGAGGAGCATGTACTTCTTGTGAAGCCCCGCGACGAAGCGCCAGTTGCGGCTCGCGCTATTCTTGAGCCGGTGGGCCTCGTCGACGATGACCAGGTCCCACCGCACCTGGCGCGCGAGGGATCCATGAGGCTCCCGCTTGGCCGTGTCCAAGGATGCGATGAGCTGGGGATGCGCCTCCCAGTCCTTGGCCGAGCGGAGGATGTCGAAGTCCAGGGAGAACTTCTCCCGCATCTCTTCCTGCCACTGGGTCCGGAGCGCGGGCGGCGTGAGGATGAGGACCCGGCGGGCGAGGCCACGGATCGCGTACTCCTTGAGGACGATCCCTGCCTCCACGGTCTTCCCGAGGCCGACCTCGTCCGCGAGCAGCGCGCGGCCCCGCATCTCGCGGAGGACGCGGAGCGCGGTCCGTTCCTGGTGTTCGTATCGCGTCACGCCCCGGAGAGAGGACCAGCTCAGGAGGCGGTCGAATCCCTGGACCAGGGAGAGGCGGTGGGGTTCGCC
>DUJI01000221.1 GCA_013329855.1 Thermoplasmata archaeon
TGCCATTCGATCGCGCCGAAGAGGAGGGCGATCGCCGCGGGGAGCACGCCGCCGGGCACGCAGATGTAGACCAGCATGGGCGTGAAGGAGAAGGTCATGAAGACGACGACGAGGGCGACGCCGAACGCGGGGAAGAAGGGGACGAGCCGGCCGTCCAGGGAGAGGCGGCGGATGAGCCGCGCGCCCATGGACGGCTTCTCCGCCACCGGGACCGGGGCGCTCGGCCAGATGACGAAGGCGAAGAGGCCGGCGCCCACGACGAGCAGGGCGAGCCCGATCCACACGAGGCTCGCCGCGTGCGTGGGGTTCAGGACCATGCTCACGCCCGTGAAGGCGACGAGCAGCCCCGCGAGCCCCAGGGCCCGCCGGTGCGATGCGACACGACCGGCCCACGCCTCGAGGCCCATGGCTCCTTCCGGCCGCCCACCCGTCGCGTGCGTATAAGAACGCTCGCGGACCATTATCGGGCCCGTCACGCGTCCGACACTTCAAATACGCCATCGCGAATCCGTCGCGACCATGGCGGCCCTGAAGGTGGTCGGCGGCTCCGCCTCCCTGCCCCTGGCCCGCGCCCTGGCGCGCGAGCTGGCCGTGCCCTTCGTGGACGCGAGCTTCGAGAAGCACCCGGGCGGCTTCCCGGACGGGGAGCGGTACGTCCGCCTGCTCGGCCCCGTCGCCGGCGATCACGTCGTCCTCGTCCAGACGACCCACCCGGACCCCAACATCGTGGAGTACTTCCTCCTCGCGGACGCCATCCGCGACGCGGGCGCGAGACGCCTGACCGCGATCATCCCGTACTTCGGCTACGGCCGGCAGGACAAGCGCTTCGCGGAGGGCGAAGCCGTGTCGGCGAAGACCCTCGCGAAGCACATCGCCCTAGACGCGGACGACCTCCTCACGATGACGATCCACAACCCGGACATCCTGGCCATGTTCCCCATCCGCGCGCGGGAGGTCAGCGGCGTCCCCGCCCTCGGACGGTACCTGAAGGCCGCGGACGTGGACCTGCTCCTCGCCCCGGACGACGGCGCGGTCCGCCTGGTCCAGGAGGCCGCGAGCCTCGCGGGCACGCCCTACGACCACCTGGACAAGGAGCGCCTGGACTCGTACACGGTCCGCGTGACGCCCAAGGAGCTCAAGGTGAAGGGCAGGTCCGTGGCCATCGTGGACGACGTGATCTCGACGGGCGGCACAATCGCGACCGCGGCCAAGGAGCTCAAGGCCCAGGGCGCGACCCGCGTCCTGGCCACGTGCGTCCACGGCCTGTTCGTGGGCCGCGCGGAGGAGAACCTCAAGGTCTGCGACGAGATCGTGGCCACGGACACGATCGCCTCGCCGCACACCAAGGTGAGCGTCGCGCCCGAGTTCGCGCGCGCGCTCCGCGAGCTCCTCGGATGAGAAAGAAGGGAAAGGCCCGGAAAGGGGGAAGGGGGCGGGCTTACACGAAGCCCGCGAGGACAAAGCCGGCCAGGCTGATCAGGAACCCGGCCCAGACCAGGAGGCCCAGGTTCTGCATGTCCGTGGTCTTCTTGGAGCCCAGGGCGCCCGCCGTGCTCGCGAGCGCGCCGACCAGGGCGCCCGAGATGACGAAGAACCGCGCGGCGGCCAGGACCGTCGTGTCGGCCGTGCTGAGGAGCCGGAAGAGCATGCCCAGCCAGATCATGACGAGGCCTAGCGCGTTGACGGTCCACACGTTCCTCCGCGACAGCCAGTGCTCCGGGGCCATGGGCTGGTAGTACATACCCGGGTAGGGCTGGGGGGGCGGCATCTGGCTCGATCCTTGGGGGGGAGCTGCCATCTTGCTTTCACCTTGGGCCGCGCCATGCCCCTCAGGTTATAAAAATACTCCCCGATGGATACTTAAGTGACGGGACGGGAGGCCGACGCCTTCGGCGCCCCGGGATGGCGTCCGGTGACGCGGCCGTCTCACGAGGGCGGCGCGGGGCGGCTCAGGTTCGTGGGCTTCTCGAGGTACCGGTTGAACGCGATCACGGCGATCGAGTTCCCGTACTCGGACATCTCGATGATCCCGTTGATGATCGTCCGCATGGGGATGATCACCTTCGTGTCGTCGTAGTCCTTGAGCATCATCCGGAGCAGGTCGTGCTCCCGCTTGAGCACGGACTCCTGCAGGCGGATCGCGTCGTTGGCCTGCTTGATGTCCCGCGACAGGAGGCCGCCGATCGCCTTGCTGTAGATGTCCTGGACCGACTCGGAGAGTTCCTTGAGCTGTTTCGCGAAGGAGGGGCTGATCTCCGTCTTCATGTCCAGGAGGACGATCACGGAGCGGGCGATCGTCTCGCAGTAGTCCGCGACCGTCTCCAGGTCCCGCGCGATCACGCGGTACCCGGCGATCTCCAGGCGGGAGCGCATCCCTAGGAGCTCCACGAGGGCCTCGTCGACCTGGGCGCTCAGGACCAGGCGCAGGATGAGCCAGTACATCATGTCCGCGTCGTCCTCGCGCTTGATCGCGTCCTCCGCGAGGCGTCGGTCGCCCGTGACGAGCGCCTCCACGGCCTCCTCGAGCATGGTGGCCCCGAGGTTGTACAGGCGCTTGACCAGGGCGTCCAGCGGGTAGTTCGCGGGGTCCAGGGCGCACTGGAGGGTGATCTTGTTCCCCGTCTCCTCGATGATCCCCAGGCCCATGAGCTTCTTGGAGGTCCTCCGGACCTCCTCGATGTGCTCGCTCCGGAGGCGGGCGCTCAGGTCGTCGATCGACAGGCCGCAGTAGTCATCGGGCAGGTGGACCCGGTACAGCTCCGACCCCTCGCCGCCCGAGACGAGCTCGGTCACGAGGCCGGTCAGCCCGGGGTACAGGGCTGATCTCGCCAGCAGCCGGGAAGCGACG
>DUJI01000294.1 GCA_013329855.1 Thermoplasmata archaeon
TCCACTACTACCTGCTCGCCCTCCTGTCCCTCATCCTGGCCCCTCTCCTCTACTTCCACCCGTTCATCTTGGACGCCATCCCCCGGTACACGATCGGACCCGTGACCACGGGCGACATCCTCCTCGTGGTCTTCCTGTTCCTCGCCCTCTACAGCTTCGTCCGGGCGGAGCTCAAGCGCGCGACGACGTTCTACGTGATCACGGACAACAAGATCATCCGCCGCGACGGGATCCTGAGCAAGAACACCCAGATGATCCCGTACACCCAGCTCGAGCGCGTGGACCTGAACCAGAGCCTGGGGCAGCGGATCCTGCACATCGGGACCGTGGTCGTCGACACGGGGGACGACACGATGAAGATCGACCACATCCCCCACCCGGAGAAGGTCCAGCAGCTCCTGAGCCAGCGGCTCGGCCGCCGCGCGTACGTCATGCAGCGGTAGGCACGGGACGGGTTACGTCATCGAACCGGATAGGCAAGGCCCGCCACTCGAAAGGGAAAAATAAGGACCCGAGGATACGCGGCACGGGAGCGGCGGGCATGAAACTCTTCGCCACGGAGCTCAAGGGCAAGACGGTCATGACGGAGGACGGCCAGATCCTCGGCGTCCTCGTGGACTTCATCATGGACACGAAGACGGGGAAGATCCAGTCCATGCTCGTCAGCCCCGCGGAGAACGTGGAGCCGCGCCTCTTCAAGACGGACCCCGAGGGCCGCCTCGTCCTCTCCTTCAAGACGATGAAGGCCGTGAAGGACGTCATCGTCACGCAGCTCGCAGACTAGACCGAACGCCTCCGCGCGCGATGCCCGTTAGAGTCCCATGATGTGGACAAGCCAGTAGGTCACGCCGGAGAACATGAACTGGACGGCCACGGCCGCAATCAGGATCCCCATGATGCGCGACAGCGCATAGACACCCATCCGACCGATGCGCCGGAAGATGCGGTCCGCGTGCGTGAGGAGCAGCCAGCCGATGGCCATCGTGATGCCGATGGAGAGGACGATCCACGCGACGCCGAGGGGGTCGAGGGGACTCGCCACGGTCCCCATGAGGACGATGACCGTGGTGATCGCCCCGGGTCCCGCGAACATGGGGATACCGAGGGGCACGACTCCAACCATCTCCTTCTGGAGGGCCTCCTCCCGGTCCTGCTGCGTCAGCTGGGTCCGGGGGCGCTCCCCCTGCATCATGGAGAGGCCGACCCGGAAGAGCAGGATGCCGCCCGCGACCTCGAACGCGTAGAGCGTGGTGCCGAAGAACTGGAAGATGTAGTTGCCCAGGAAGGCGAAGGCGAGGAGCGTGCCCGTCGCCGCCAGGATGGCCTTCTGGATGACCCGCTTCTTCAGGTCCGGCGCGTAGTCCTGGGCCAGGACGACGAAGAACGACGTCGCGCCCAGGGGGTTCACGATGGCGAAGATCGTGGAAAGGCTGGCCAGCGCGAACGCAACATCCATGGCTGTCGGCAGGCCCCCGAACACGGTCCGCCATTAGAAGGTATCGAGCACCTTGCGCGCGAACGTGAGGTAGCCCGTGTGGCCCAGGGCCGCGAACGACGGACGCACGCCGACGTCCCGCACCTCCATCCCCCGCTCGATCAGTTCGATCGTATGCAAGTCCACGAAGGGCTTCTTCCGAATCGCGGCAGCCGTTTCCTTGACCTGCTCCATGTTTGGCGAGAACGCCGCCAGGTGGCCCCCGGGTCGGAGGGCCTCCCACGCGGAGGGGACCGCGTTCCATGGATCGGGGAGGTCGAGGAAGACCGAGTCCACGTCGCGCTCGGCAATGGCCTCCCGCACGTCGCCGTTCCGGAAGGTCACAGGAGTCCGGATGCCCGTTCGGAGCAGATTCTCGCGCGCGGTCTCGGTCGCTGTGACCCGGAGATCGTACGTGACGACCGAGCCCGTGGTCCCGACTGCGGCCGCCAGAGCCACGGTGAGCGAGCCCGTCCCCGTCCCACCCTCGACGATGCGAGCGCCCGGACGGACATCCGCGTGGAGGAGGAGGGAGGCGATGTCCTTGGGACCGATGGTCTGGGCCCCCCGTTCCAAGTGGGACAGAAGATCCATGAGGTCGGCCCGCAGGACGAGGAACGCCTTGCCGCCGATCGTGATTCTGCGCCCCTCCTGTTCCTCCCACCGCGCCGGATTCACGACGCCGAGCTCGGCCACGCGGACGGTTCCCGAGGCCGCGGGAATCACGTGCCGATGCCCCTTGTCGTCAACGAGCACGTAGGGTCTGTCGTCCATCCGATGGCTCACCATCGGGATAGCCTATGTGCTTTTCGCCGACGCGCGTGGCCAAAGCGGAAAGCGTTATCCCGAGGGCCATGTTATCCCGTGGCAGATGTCTGAACCGGAGGGCACCCCTTCCCTGGCCGCACGGCTCCGCGGCGTGTTCCTCCGGGCCCACGCGCGGCTCCTGTTCCCGCTCCTCCTGCTCGTGGTCTTGGTCCTCCTCTCCGTCCTCCTCTTCGGCGTGAACGGCTTGAACAGCGTGGTGAACGGCGTCACGGACGCGAGCGTCCTGATCCCGGGGGCCGTCGGCCTCTCCCTGCTCTATGGCATCCGGAAGTTCGCGAACTTCGCGCACGGGGAGCTCATGACCCTCGGCGGGTACACGGCCTTCTTCGTGAACGTCCAGCTCGGACTGGCCCTCTACTGGGGATTCCTCGCCGCGCCCATCGTCCTGGCCGTCGTGGGCATCCTCCTCGAGCTCCTCATCTTCTCCAAGCTGGAGGGCCGCGGCCCCATCGCCGCCCTGGTCGCCTCCATCGGCCTTTCCCTGTTCCTGCAGAACCTGGTCAAGGGCACCACCCACCTGGGGATCGGCCAGGAGGCGGTGGCGGGGCTGCCGTTCGCGGGGCCGGGCCACGCCGGCCACTTCGAGACAAGCTGCGTCATGGCGGTCCGCCCGGACCTCCCCCAGCTTGACCGACGCTTCCCGCCGGATCGCGAGCCGCGCCCGCTGGCGATCAGCGGCCAGGTCCACGGCGTCGCGGTCCGCTACCCCGGCATCTGGGAGGCCAGTGCGGGCGTCTCAGACGCGGCCGATC
>DUJI01000127.1 GCA_013329855.1 Thermoplasmata archaeon
TCCTCGAGCACGAGGACAACGAGATGATGCGGCCCTACCGGGTGCTCGCCGCGGTCCCGCAGACAAAGCCCTGACCCCTCCCGGGGTCCTCCGCGGAGGGTCCGGCCCGGTTCGCGCCCGTCCCGGCCGGCCCCTTCAGGACGGCCGCGCCTTCGGGGCGACGTTGAAGTCCATCCGGAAGATTTCAGGCGTGCTTCATGGGGGAAGCCGTCCGCGAGGTCGTGGACGTCTCGGCCCGGTGCGAGGTCGGCCGCAACTCGGTCCGGCTCCGATTCACGCCGCCCGGGACGGCGCCACCATCTTCAAGGTCTCTCACCGGAACCTTCAGCGTTCCCTTCGACCATACGGGTCCTGGGGAGTGGGGAGTCATCCTCGTCATTCGCTGCACCTGCGGGCACAATCTCGAACGGCACATGGACACGGAGGCGTGCGAGGTCGAGGGCTGCCCCTGCGCCGGCTTCGAGTTCGGTTGGGACGAGGAGACGAAGGAGACCATCCGCGTGTGAGCGCGCCGGCGAAAGTCCGGCGGTCGCAAGGGGACGGGACCGTCCCAGCGGAGAGACCGAGGGGACGCTCTGGACCGGAGCCGGCAGGCCGTGTCGCCCTCGTCGTGCGAGAGGTAGCCAGAGACCGAACGGAAGACGAGAGACCATAGGGCGGCCCACCATGACGGAGGGATTGCCCATGACCTCTCGAATGGTCGCCGCCGCGGGCGTCGTCCTCGTTTCGGTCATCGTGGCCGCCGCGTTCCTCTGGGCCGCCGGACTTGAGGTGCCGTCCACCCCCGCGGAGACGTTCTCGTTCGAGGTCGACTTGGAGGGTTGGGCCGCGGGGAGCGCGGACCTGGCCTTCGGGAACTGCACGGGCGCGTCGCAGGGGAACTGCACCGTGTCCTGGTCCGTGGAACGGACGACGGAGCTCGCGCGGAACGGGCAGGCGTCCGTGAAGATGTCCCTGGACAACCTGAACGACGCGGGGAAGATCTGGATCGAGCGTTCCTTCGACGCGACGCCCGGGCGGACGTACCTGGTGCACCTGGCCTTCGCCGTGGCGTCCGCCGACTTCGGGTCCGGCAACCACTGGACAATCCTCGCGGGCGCGCTGACCTCACGGCCCGCCGCGGGAGAGAGCCTGACGACCGTCGTCCGCGGTGACACGGGGAACGGCCTCGACTCCGCGGGCGGCTATGTCTGGCTCCAGAAGGGATACGACTGCCTCGTACGCGCCGGCCCGGACGGACACGTCTGGGTCGTCGTGGGCGTCTGGGGCACCTGGGAGGGCCCGCGGACGTACTACATCGACTCGGTGAACGTGGCCCTCGAACCCGCGTGACCATCTGCCGGGTGGCTGCGGGTCCCGCTCCCGCGACTACGGCGCCCCGACGACGAGCTTCTTGGCCGACGGGCTCAGGACGGCCTGCTTCCCTTCGGCCGTGATCGTGAAGTGGGCCGTCACGGGGATGGACTTCGTGTCCACGAAGGTCGCGGACGTGTACTCCGCCGGCGTGATGAGCCCGAGCTCGACGAGGTTGTCCAGCTCCTCCATGACGACCTTGGGATCCCAGGACTTGAACGCCCCGATCAGGTCGCCCTTGGAGCGGCCCGTGACCTCCCGGTGCGCGATTGCGGAGAGGAGCTCGTAGCGCAGGCCCTCCCGGGACGCGGCGTCCTTCTCACCGTCCAGGATCCCCTCGACCGCTTTGAGGATGATCCGGTTGAACGCCTCCTCGACGCCCTCCCCGGTCCGCGCGCTCGTGACCATCGTGGAGACGCTCGGGAGCTTCTCCATGAGGGCCCGCATGTCCGAGGCGCCGATGGCCACGTCCTTCCCGAGGTCCGACTTGTTGAACGCGACGACTGCGGGCACGTGGCCCGCCACGGAGGACACGGCCTGGACCCAGTCCACGATGGACGGCAGGGTCTCGCGCCGCCCGAGGTCGCAGACCGCCAGGACGCCGTGCGCTCCGTAGAAGATGGCGTCCCGGAAGTTGTCCCGCAGCGCGTGCTCCCCCATGAAGTCGAACAGGTCCACGCGGACCTTGGCGAGCCGGTCCCCGTCCAGGGGGATCTCGACCTCCACGGGGTGCATGTGCGCGCCCAGCGTGCCGCGCTCGTCGTCGAGGAACTGCCTCCCCGCGAATCGCCGGATCAGGCTCGTCTTCCCGACCCCGCGGTCCCCGACCAGGCAGATCTTGAGCCGCATCCGCTGAATCTGCATCGCGCACCCGGGGCGACGTTCGGGGCCTAAAGGTTGGCCTGCACGTTATCACGACGCGGAACGTGGCCCCTACGTCCGGGGCGTCTTGTGCGGGGATGTCGCGAGCACGTACGGAAGGAGCTATCCCTTCGGCGGTGGCCGGGGCCGCAGAATCCGGTACGTCGCCAGACCGGCCACCACGGCGACCGCAACGGTCAAGCCAATCGCCCACAGCAAGTTCTCCGCAGGGGGGACAGCGAAGTACCAAGCGACCGCGGGTTGCGCGTCGATCGTTACATTCGTCGTCGTGGAGTTGCCCGTCGCATCGCTGACGTTGAGGCGGGCCGTGTACGAGCCCGCGGTCGCATAGGCGTGGGAGGGATCGGTGACCGCGTCCCCTGAGCCGTCTCCGAAATCCCAGGCGTACGTGTAGGGCGCGATGCCTCCGGAAGGGACGCCGTGGAACGCCACGATGAGGGGCGCGGGACCCTGCACCGGATCCGCCTCGATGGATGCGGACAGGGCGGGTGGGCTTGTGGGTCGGTAGAGCCAAGTGTCATTCAGCGTGGTCGCGTAGTCGCGGCCACCATAGAGGATGAGGTATCCATTCTCCGAGTCGTAGGCCGCCATGGCGCCGTAGCGCGGCGGTGGCGGTGCCGTCCCGACAAACGTCTTCGTCCACGTCTGGGCGGCCGCGCTGAACCACCACGTGTCGTTGCCCAGAGAATCGAAGCCTCCGCTGAAGACGACGAGGGACTCGGCCGCGGCGTCGTACGCGGCGGCGGGCCAGTCGTCGAACGGGCCCGACTGGTTCGCGAGCTTCGACCAGGTGCTAAGCGTCGCATCGTACAACCACGTTTCACCCGGAATCTGGGTGAGCAGGAGCACCTTCCCGAAGGCCGGGTCGTACCACATGTGTGGATTCGAATTCCAGGTCGGCGAGAACGCGGGCGTGACGTTCGTCCAGGTGTTGGCGACAGCGTCGTAGACCCAGGTGTCGGTGAGGGTCGACACATAGACCCCGCCGAACGACGGAAGCCACGTCTCGTGGGTGCCGCCGAACAGGACGATCTCGTCCGTCCCCGGCACGTACACCATGGCCTGACCGAACCGCGTGGGCGGGGACACCGCCGGCGTGACGTTTGTCCAGACGAGCGTCGCCGGGTCGAAGAGCCACGTGGCGTTCTCCCCGAGCGAGGGGGGATTCGCGTACGGATGGTAGCCGCCAAACAGGACGAACTGCCGAAGTTCCTCATCGTAGACCAGGGAAGAACCCGCAAGGGCTCCCGGCGTCGCGGAGCCGTTCGGCACCGCGGCCCACACGTTCCCCGTGGGGTTGTAGATCCACGTGGGCCCTATCGTGCTCGCCGCGCCGGAGACCAGGAGGATCCGGTCTGCGTCGGGGGAGTACGCCATGGCGCCCCAGACGACGGGGCCGGGGGTCCCCGATGGCTTCGCGTCGATCCACTCGCCGTAGGGAAGCACCTGGGGGCGCGGAACCGGGGCCGCTTGCGGGACGTCACGGAACCCGCCCTCTCCGATGGCCACCCCGGGTGGGACCGCGACCGCCAGGAGCAGAAGGGCGAGCAGGACCGGCGCACCGCTCCGGAGGAGAGCCCGGCCACACGCCGGTCGTCTTCGCGGACGCTCGAAAGCTCGCGTGTCGACCACCTCCTAGTACACAATCTGCACGGCCTGCGTGATGACCACCGTGGCGCGGAAGACGGTCTGGGGCGCGTCCAACGGGAGGTAGAACGAGACCACCCACGTGGACGACGTGATCCCGAAGGCGAAGGTGACCGAGGTACCGCAGACGCTGTGGGCGCCTGGACCCAGGTCCGCACCCGCGGCGCGCGCGATGTACACGCAGACGGCCGAGGTGGCGTTGTATCCGCCTTCGATGAAGATCGGCGCCCACGGGGCGTAGGGATCCAGGGGCACCTGGACCTGGGCATAGGCATCCCATTCCGATGCAGACACGTTGAACAGAGTCCCGACGGGAATCGGGAAGGGGAGCTGCGGTGGGATACCCACGGTTCCCGGCAGCGGGACCAGGGCCACGGGGATCAGCGCGACAACGAGGAGGAGGCCCACGAAAATCCCCGCGGCGACGGGGATGCGCCGCGTCTCGGACAGATGGGCCTGCCTCAGCAGGAGGACGCCAAGGGCGACCGCGATCCCCGCGACGAGCGCGCCCGCGACCGCCGTGACCAGGAGGTTCCCGCACGACGGGACGCTGTAGAGCGCTGGGTTGCTCGTGTGGTCCGTGCAGTTACGCGTGAGCGCGGTGAGCGCGACGCTGAACGCGACGCCGCCGATGATCACGATCATCAGCGCACCCGCCCAAAGGTAGGCGATGCCGGGCGGCGGCGGATGCGGGGCACCCGGAACCTTCTCGTCGGGGTCCTTGGGAGCGGCGGCGGACGGCTCGGTGGGTTCGATCGGCGACATCCTCGTGGCATCCCTCCGCGTCGATGATCCGGTCCCGCGGGCGGCGACGCCGCGAGGCCGCGTGGCGCTGGCACTGCATCGACGGTGGGGCTCTTTAGCC
>DUJI01000239.1 GCA_013329855.1 Thermoplasmata archaeon
CGCCATGCAGCGCTCGCCGGCGGAGCCGTAGGCGGCGGAGACGGCGGCATCGGCCGCCATGTCGAGGTCGGCGTCGGGCATCACGATGACGTGGTTCTTGGCGCCGCCCAGGGCCTGCACGCGCTTGCCGTTCGCGGCCGCCGACTGGTAGACGTGCCTTGCGACCGGTGCCGAGCCGACGAAGGAGACGGCGGCGACGTCCGGATGCTTCAGCAGCGCGTCGACCGTATCGCGCGCTCCATGGACGACGTTGAGCACACCCTGCGGGAAGCCCGCTTCGAGGAAGAGCTCCGCGAGCCGCGCCGCGGTCAGCGGCGTGCGCTCGGACGGCTTCAGGACGAACGTGTTCCCGGCCGCGACGGCGAGCGGGAACATCCACAGCGGGATCATCACCGGGAAGTTGAACGGTGGGATTCCGGCGCAGACGCCGATCGGGTAGCGGTAGAGGTCCTGGTCCACACCGCCCGACACGTCACGCAGCGTGCGTCCCTGCAGCAAAGTCGGCGCCCCGCACGCGAAGTCGACGACCTCGATGCCGCGGCGAACCTCGCCGCGCGACTCCTCGAGCGTCTTGCCGTGGTGCCGCGTGATGATCCCCGCGAGCTCCTCGAAGTGCTGCTCCATGAGGTCGCGGAGGGCGAAGAAGTGGCGCCCCCGGGAGATGGGGGGCGTCTCGCGCCACTCCTCCCACGCGGCCTTGGCGGCCTGGACCGCGGCGTCCACGTCCTCCTTCGGGGACAGGGGCACGCGCGCGATCTTCTCGCCCGTGGCGGGATTCGTGTCGTCGAGCCACTCCGTCGCGCTCGAGTCGACCCACTTGCCGCCGATGAAGTTCTTCAGGTCCCCGTAGCTCTTCTGGACCTCGGGGAGCAGGGTCGCGGTCTTCTGGGCCATGCTTCCGACCTCCCTAGGCCTTGCCTGCAAGAGTCAGGTCGATCGTGTCCTCGAGCAGGTCGAACGCCTTGTCCATGAGGGGCAAGGGGATGTTCAGCGGCGGCAACAGCCGGATGCAGTTGCCGAAGTAGCCCGCGGGCAGGAGCATGAGCCCGTTCTTCAGTCCGTTCAGCTGGACCGCGCGCGCGAAATCGGCGTCGGGCTCCTTCGTGCGGCGATCCTTCACGAACTCGAGGGCCCACATGGCGCCAATCCCGCGGACGTCGCCGACCCGTTCGTGCCCCTCGTAGATCTCCGTGAGACGGTTCCTCATCAGGGCCTCCAGGCGGGAGACCTTGGGGATGGCCCGCTGAATCACCTTGACCGCCGCCAGGGCCGCCGCGCACACGACGGGGCTCCCCCCGAACGTGCCCCCCAGGCTCGCGGGCCCTGGGGCCTCCATGACGGCCCGCTTGCCCGTGACGCCGCCGAGAGGCAGTCCGCCGCCGAGCGCCTTGCCGCTGACGAGGAGGTCGGGGACCGTGTTCCAGTTCTCGATGCCCCACAGCTTCCCCGTGCGGCCCATGCCCGCCTGGACCTCGTCATCCACGAGGAGCATGCCGTGGTCGTCGCACAGCCTCCGGAGGAGCGGGAAGAACTCCTTGGGCGGCACGATGATCCCGCCCTCGCCCTGGACGGGCTCCGCGATGAGCATGCCCACCTGGCCCTCCACCTCGGGGCTCGAGACGGCGGCTTCGATCTCCTCCACGCGCGCCTTGGCGCATTCCGCGGGGGAGCGGTTCTCCGGGTCGCGGTAGGGGTAGGCGTAGTCGCAGATGAGGACCTCGCGAACCAGCGGGCCGAAGCCCTCGCGGTAGGGCTTCTCCTTGCCCGTGAGGCTGATGTCGAGGAGCGTGCGGCCGTGGAACGCCGTGCGGAACGAGACGATCCAGGGCTTCTTCGTGTATGCGCGGCCGATCTTCACCGCGTTCTCGACCGCCTCGGACCCCGAGTTCAGGAAGATGCTCTGAGTGAGCCCGGGCGGGCAGATCCCCGCCATGACCTCGGCGAGGTCCGTGTAGGGCTTGTACGTGGAGACCATGTAGCAGATGTGCGTGAGCTTGTCCAGCTGGGCCTCGGCCGCGCGCGTGACCTGCGGCGGGCGGTGACCCACATTGTGCACGCCGATGCCCACGCCCAGATCGACGTAGACGTTGCCGTCCGCGTCCTGGACGAACGGTCCCTCGGCCCGCGTGAGCTCGAGGGGCAGCCCGACCCGCAAGCCCTTCGTGACGAACTTCTCCTTGCGCTCGAGGGCGGCCTTCGACTTCGGCCCCGGTGGCACGACGACGACCCTCGGCCCGGTCAGTCCCTTCCTCGCAGTTCCCTTCCTCGCGGCTTTCTTCGGAGAGCGCTTCGCCATGGTATCGTAGCTCGGGACCGACCCCATGCGGGGCCGCCCCGGCATGGAGAAAGGCGAGGGGGATTATAGGCTTTCGACAGGGAAGGAATGTACGTACCTGCACGCGGACTTCAGGGCGTCCGCCAGATAGGGTCATTCGAACGTCTGGCCCTTGGTCTCGGGTCCTGCGCCCGCAAGGAAGACGCCCCCGAGGGCCATGACCACCGCGATGGCCGTCAGCGGGGCCACGATGCCCCCCGTGTAGCCGAGCAGGGCGCCGAACAGGACGGGCCCCAGGATGGAGGTCACCTTGCCGACTCCCTCGGCCATGCCGAACCCCGTGGCCCGGTACTGGGTCGGGAACAGCTCGGGCGTGTAGGCGTACACCGCGCCCCAGGCTCCCAGGTTGAAGAAGCTCACGAGGATCAGGCTCACGAGCACGGTCGCGAAGTCGGTCGCCGTGGCGAAGAGGTAGCCGCTGACGCCCCCAAGGATCAGGAAGAGGGCCAGCGTCCGCTTCCGGCCCCACCGCTCCACGAGGATCATGGACGCGAGGTATCCGGGGAACTGGGCGAGGGCGGAGGCGACCAGGAACCACGCGACGAACACGATGTTCGTGAGCTCGCTCACCCCGAAGTCGGGCAGGACCAACGGGAGCCAGAGGAAGAGGCCGTAGTAGCTGAAGTTCAGGGCCGTCCACGTGACGATGGTGACCACGGACCGCCGCGCGAGCCTGCCCCTAAACAAGGCGGAGACGGGCGCCCGTGGGACCGCCTGCTCCGCGGACAACGAGGCGGGATCGACCGTCTTCCCGGTGATCCGCGTGAGCACGGAGGCGGACTCCCGGAGTCGACCGTGCCGCGCGTAGTAGAACGGGCTCTCGGGAATGGCCAGCCGCGCGATCGCCGCAATGAACGCGGGGAATGCCGCGGCGAGGAAGAGGAGGCGCCAGCTCTCGACCCCCGCGACGGTCACGCCCTGGATGATGAAGACCCACCAGAAGCCGATGGCCAGGAGGAAGCCCAGGGGCCAGAAGAAGTCCAGAAGGACCATGAACCTCCCGCGGGACTGGGGCGGCAGCAGCTCGGAGAGGACCGCGGGATCCACGACGAGCATGCCCCCGAGGCCGAGGCCCGCGAGGAACCGGAACCCGAATACACTCCAGGGGTCCCAGGAGAGGGCCGTGACGGCCGTGAAGACGGAGTACCAGAGGATGCTCACGAGAAAGATCCGCCGCCGGCCATTCGCGTCCGCGAGCCGCCCGAGGACGAGACTGCCGATGAAGGACCCGATCAGGGTGGCGGCCGAGACCACGCCGACCAGCACGGGGTCGTTGGCCGTCGTGACGCCAAAGCTGGCCAGAACGGGCTCGACCACCAGGCTGATCATGATGATCTCGAAGGCCACGAAGGTCCACGAGAAGCCCGTAACCAGGACGACCTTGCGGTGGAACGGGGTCATCCCGCCCTCTCGAAGCACATCCTCGACGTTGCGGGTCGCGGTGGCCGTGGCCATGCGCGGCTCGGACTCGGGCGGGCTATATGAGGCTTGAGAGGGCGGCAAGGCTGGCCTATCGACCCAGGGTCGTGCGGCCAATTTCGCCGCTGTTGCTGCGGACCGTCAGTGACGGAGGGTGAATACGGTCTCCCGGGCATCCCGCAGCGAGGGATCGCGGCGGACGAGTCCTGCCCGGACAAGGTAGGAGACCGCGTTCCGCACGGTCCGCTCCGGCATCCGGGACTCGGCGATGAGCCGCTTCTCGGTCATGGCGCCCTCGTCCTCGAGGAGACGGAAGAGGAAGCGGACGGAGGGCGGAGCCCTCGCCGGGAGCTCCGTCGCGCGGTGCCGCGCGTCGAGCTTCCCGAAGACCTGGAGGTAGCGCGCCTTCCCGAACCGCACGAACCGGGCGGGGTCCGCGCTGGCCTGGATCGAGAAGCCTTTGGACCGCACGCGGATGCGCTCCTGACCGTCAAGGACGAGGTCCCTCCCGAGGCGCGATTCGATCTCCGTGATCGCGACGACGCTCCGCGCCGGGAGGACGAGCGGTCGCTGGCCCGTGGACGAGCAGACGGGGACCACCACGATGGCCTCCGCGTTCTCCATGACCACGGGACCCCCCGCGGAGAGGCCGTACCCCGTCGAGCCCGTCGGCGTGCACACGATTACGCCGTCGCCGGAGTCCCGCCAGACCTGCTCCCCGTCCACCTCGAGCGTGTACCGCAGGAAGCCCGCGCCGCGGCTCGTGCTGAGCGCCGCTTCGTTGAGCGCGGGCGGCAGGCGCCGTCCCTCCATCCGTACGTCGAGGCGCAGGCGCTCCTCGATCCAGTGCTGGCCGTCCAGCAAGGTCTCCAGGGCCCAGCCCACCTGCTCGGGTGGGACCTCCGCGAGGAACCCGTGGCCCGCGGTGAGGATCGCGGTCTGCGACCCCACGCGACGCAACGCATGGAGGAGGAAGCGGTCGTCCCCGAGGACGAGGAGGACATCGGGCGCCGGCGGTCCCGGGTCCGGGGAGACGGACACCTCGGGGAACCGCTCGCGGAGCGTGCGAGTCGCCTCGGCGGCATACCGCTTGGTCACCGCGTCCTTGGAAGCCAGGAGGACGAGCCGCATGGTGGCTGTGGGAGAAGGGACGCGGGCTTAACCCTTGTGCCCCACGCCGACAGGACGTCACGTCTCCGCCGAGCGTTTCTTGCCCCAGGCCACCAGGAGGTGGAACGACAGCTCGGGGACGGACTCCACCTCCACATGGTGGAACTTGTCCTCGAGCACGGCGGTCACCTTCTCTAGGGGCACCTCCGTGACGCGGCCGCCGCTCCGACGCACGCGAACGCCTTCGATGAACGCCCCGACCTCGAACGGGCGGTTCGGGTCGCGGGCCAAGAGTGCATCGGGCAGGATGATGGCCAGCAGCCCGGGCGGCCGGATGATCCGCGTGGCCTCCTCGATGGGCCGGGGCCACTGCCGCGGACGCGGGACCCAGACCAGGACGGACTGGTCCACGTAGTTGTCCCGTAGCGGGACATAGGACTCCCCGCCGTCCAAGAGGGTCAGCCGGGGCTCCTCGGTCTCGAACGTGCCCTGAGGGCGCACGAGGAAGATGTCCCCTTGGACGACGTCGAAGAGCTGGAAGAGGAACCAGCGGAAGTTGATCTCGCTGAGGTAGCCCGGCGGCACGACGAGCGCCGTGCGCCCATGGAGCTTCGCGTGCGGGATGAAGCGGGCGAGGATGTCCAGGGCGCGCTGCATGGTCGTCCGGTCGGACGCCAGGTACTCGAGGTACGCGAGGCGGACCATGGCGATCGCGTCGAACAGGACGTCGTCCAGGTAGTCGCGGCCCTTGGCCGTGATCGCGTACTCGTGGCGCTTGGGCCCGCGCTCCCCGGGGGTCTCGTTGGCCACCACGAGGCCCTCCTCCTCCATGCGCTTGAGCACGGGATAGAGATGGTTCAGGCGGATCTCCTGGCCCGCGTCCGCGAGCGCGCGGTGGATCTGGTACCCGTAGGTGGCGCCCTGCTGGATCGACCGGAGGATGCCCGTGGTGAGGTCGGTGCGCGCCACCTATGTCCCTCGAATGGACATAGGTAGCTCTCCATCCCGCTTGAACCTTGCCGTCCCCTTTCAGTCGTGCTGCGGGTCCATGTACCGGTAGACCATG
>DUJI01000038.1 GCA_013329855.1 Thermoplasmata archaeon
GGACGTCCTCCTCCTCGACGAACCGACGAACCACATGGACGTCGACACGATCGAGACAATCGAGGAGTTCCTCCAGGAGATCGACGCGGCCGTCCTCCTCGCGAGCCACGACAAGTTCCTCCTCGATGCGATCGCGGACAAGGTGATCGAGATCGACCACTTCCGCACTCTGGAGTACGTCGGCAATTACTCCGACTACCGCGTGCAGCGCGACGCGATCGCCCGCGCCCGGGAGGCCCAGCGCCACCGTCACCGCGAGGAGCTCAAGCGCCAGCTCGCGATTATCGAGCAGTTCAAGAGCCGCAAGGTGTACGAGCAAGTCCTTTCGCGCAAACTCCGCGTGGAAAAGATGAAGCGTGAGATGCCGGAGGCCCCGCCGACGTCCCCGAGGGCGTTCCGCCTCTCCTTCCGCACGGGGTCGGGGACTGGGATCGTCCGCCTCGAGAGCGTCGCGAAGTCCCACGGCGGCCGTCTCCTCTTCTCCGACGTGGACCTCGAACTGGGGAAGGGCGACAAGGTCGGCCTGGTGGGGCCCAACGGGGCAGGGAAGACGACCCTGCTGGAGGTCCTGATCGGGCGCCAGGAGCCGGACGCCGGAAGCGTGTTCCGCGGCAAGAACCTGAACATCGGCTACTTCGCCCAGGAGGCCGAGGAGCTCGACTTCGACCGCACCCTCCTCGAGGAGATCCGGAGCATCCGCACCCCGCCGCCTCCCGAAGGGTGGGCGCGGGGCCTCCTCGGCCGCTTTTGGTTCTCCGGAGACACGGTCCACAGTAAGGTGAGCCAGCTCAGCGGCGGCGAGCGCGCCCGGCTCGCCCTCGCGAAGTTCATCGCCCAGGACTACGACCTCCTCGTCCTGGACGAGCCCACGAACCATCTGGACATCGAGAGCCAGGAGATCGTGGCCGCGGCCCTCCAAGGCTACGCGGGCATGGTCCTCGTCGTGAGCCACAACCGCTCCTTCCTGAACGACGTCGCGAACAAGATCGCGATCATCGCCCACCAGCGCCTTGCCGTGTTCGCGGGGACGTTCAAGGACTCTTGGGCCGCGGCGAAGATGGCCGAGTTTATGGACGTCAAGAAGAAGCCGAAGTACCGGGTGATCCGTGTCGTGAAAGACTGGGAGACGGGTCGGGTCTGGCACCAGGGCGACACGATCCAGCTCGGGGGCGCGGAGACGCAGGCGTTCCTGCGACTCCTGCGTTGGGCCGAGTCGAACGGGCGGATCGAGCGGGTCGAGTCCAGAGGATGATCGAATGGCTGTTCCCCGATTCATCAAAGGCGATCCCTATCCCGCGCGGAAAGCGGGTGGCAACGAGGCAGCCCCGGATGCGTGGTTCAACGCCATCGTGAACCAGACCAGAGACATGGTTCCAGTAAAGGATCCCTGCCGGCTCGATGTCGAATTCATCCTGAACAAGAGCAGATTCACGGATGATGTGCCGTATGGAACCGACCTGGACAACCTCTTGGAGTTGCTGTTCGACGCTTTGGGGGAAACCGTGTTCCTGACAGCGAAGCGGAAGGATAGCGTGATTGTGGAAGTTCACGCCATCAAGCGTTGGGCCAAGGAGGGGGAGCTCGCGGGTGCGATAATCCAGGTTTCACCAAGGTCGTGGCCCTAGGCGTTGCACACCAGGAGCCGAACGGGCTGGAGACCCTGCGTGTAGCCTCGTGGCGAACGCTCCTTCGGTCGAACGGTTGCCACGAATCGATTGAAAGTGGATGCGCTGATCATGGCCCCGCTGGGAGCTCACCGGTACCCGCGACCGCGGGCGAAGACCTCGATGACCTTCGCATCGGATCCGACGACTGCGTACACGGCCCGGTAGAAGCCAATCCGGAGGCGGCACTTCCGCGGGTCGGTTCCCTCCAAGACGCGGATGTCCGCTTTGGATCTCGGGCGGAAGGGGTCTTCCTCAAGGGCCCGCAGCGCTCGGACGATTCGATCCCGGTCCGCTTTCTCGAGCTTCCGGAGCTGCCGGACCGCGGTCTCCGACAGCGTAACCCGATAGCTCATAGTTCATCCAGCGGGATGAACTCCTCGTCCTCCAGGATGCGGTTCCACCGGGCCTCGAGCTCCTTGATCGAGGCCCTCTCGATGAGGTCCCGGATGACCTCGTCGTAGGTCTGGTCCTTGGAGCCGAGGCGCCGGAGCATCTCCTTGGTCTCCTTGCGCAGGGAGATCGTGGTCGTGGTCGTTGCCATGCTGATGGTCTATCCATGTCTCCATTGTACTTATAGGTTTACATGGTTTCCATGGTATCCACAGATCGGTCGGACCCCATCCGCTTTCGTCTCCCGCCCGTCCCGGTCACCCGGTGGTTCGCTCCTCCGCAGATTCCACCCTTCGGTCCGCAGACCGCACTCCTGGGATCGGCTTAGAGGGGGTCCGACTCCGCGAGGGGTCGGCCGACGACCTCCATCGCGGAGTCGTGGGCGATGGCTCGGTACGCGCCGGGGTCCACGGGACCCGGCGGAAGCTCTGCGTGCCGCTCGAAGAACCGTTCCATGCCCGCGGGCGTGAACATGACGAGAATCCGGGAGGGCCGGTCCCCGATGTTCTGCAGGCAGTGCGCCGTTCCCCGGGGGATGAACACGAAGGAACCCGCCGGGGCGAGGAAGATCTCCCCGTCCGCCCGGAAGCGGAAGCGGCCCTCGAGGATGTACCACATCTCGTCCTCGCGGCCGTGCCGGTGCAGCGGAGGGCCCTCCTTGGGGGCGACCAGGTTCTCGAACAAGGTGAACCGCCCGCCGGTGGTCTCCGCGCGGGCCTTGATCGTCAGGGGTCCGCCCACGGGTCCGCGGACCGTCGTTCCCTGGCCGGGCGGGACGACGAAGGGTCTCGCCGCGGCGGAGAGCGGGCGGCCGCAGTTCGCACAAGCCGGGGCGCCGGCCGGGCTCAAGGAGCCGCACGCCGGGCAGACGGAAGCGGTCGACATCCCAGCGCCTCGGATGGCTCCGAAGGCCCCGGGCATGAAATAGCTTCCGGCCCTCGCGGCCGGTTCCGGTCGCGGGGCGCGCCTTGGTCTCGGCCCGACTTCCGGGAGGACGATCCACGAGGTTCGCGAGCAGGAGCCCGGGGCTCTGGGACAAGGCGGCCAAGAGGAAGCAGGTGAGGAGGTATGGCAAGGGGACGGCGGCGGTCGCGCCCTCCACGAAGGTGGGTCGCTCGGGTCCCTCGATGTCCCGAACTCTCCCCCGCGCGGAGGCGTTCGTGGCGCGCGGGACGGAATCGCGTGGTATGGAACCGTCGTACTTCCTCTCGATGCGGCCGTTCGATCGCGACGCGTACCTGGGTCACTTCGTTCGGCTGCCCGCCTGACTTCGCCGGTAGTCCCGCTCCATCGCGGCGGCGAACCGCTTCCAGGCCGTCCGCGTGGACGCCTCCCGCTGGGCCTTCGTGAGCGGCTTGGCCTCGGGCACGGTCGGGCGGCGCTTCCACCGGAGCTCGAGCCGGGTGCGGCCGTCCGGGAGGCTCGTCAGGAGGTAGTCGCCCCTCACCTCACGGCGGTTGCCCACGCCGTCCATGTGCCACCGGTTCGGGGGACGCAGGGAGACGACGTCCCGCCCCCAGAACCACCCGTCCTTGTCCTCCTCGAGATCCTCGAACACGACCCGCCGCGGCGTATGCTCGATGACCTTCCGCCGGTACGACTCCCCCTCCAGGGCCGCGTCCTGGGGCGAGAAGTCCGTGCACCAGGCGAACGCGAACTTGAGCGGGACGCGGAACGTCACGCGAATCCGGTACTCCTTCCACTTCGAGGCTCCTCTTCTGCGCGCTCCCGTCATCGGAATCCCCTTCCGGCTTCCCGTTCCGGAACCGCTGCGAGCGGGATAAGCCTTGCCGGGAACCGCCTGGGTCCGGACGAGAATCGTCCCCGGCGGCCCCCTCGGGCGGGACCTCCCGGGCGCGGTCTTTATCTGGGGTTTTCGGATATCCTAACTCCAAGCAGAAGGTGGTGTTAGTCCAGTGGACGACAAGCTAGCAGGAGAGCTTCAGAGCCAGGTTCGGGGAGAGGTCATCGTCGGCGGCGACAAGCGCTACGACGAGGCGCGCAAGGTGTACAATGCGATGATCGACCGCCGTCCGGCGGTCATCGTCCGGTGCACGGGCACCGCGGACGTGATCGCGGCGGT
>DUJI01000222.1 GCA_013329855.1 Thermoplasmata archaeon
CGTGGGCCCGCGAGAAGCTTTCGGCGCTTGTGGAGATTCCCGTCGTCTCCGAGGACCGCGTCTTCGCCTCGGTCCGCAAGGAGTACCTGGCCCTCCTGTCCCCGGAGCTGGCCACGGCCATCCCGAAGAAGTCCGTCCTGCGGGAGGACTGGAGCGTCTGGAATTTCAAGCGCCATCCCCTGCACCGGGCCAAGGCGCTCCCCGCCGAGGCCGTGCGCCGCGGCCGGAACGCCCTGAAGCACTTTGAGCGGCTCGAGGTCTGGCAAGCCGTCGGCATGGCGGACCCTTGGCTCGTGGGCGTGACGACGGCGCCCTCGGGGAAGGAGCACTACCACCTGATCTACGACTGGGGCCTGGAGACCACCCTGGACTCGACGCTCCTCCGCTGATCCGGCGAGCCCGAATCCGGTCAAGCCTTAAGCACCGAGCGCGGCTAGGGCCCCCATGCGAATCGGCTTCGTCGCCGCGGGCGTGGTCGCCTTCCTCGTGGGCCTCGTCTGGGCGCTCCAAGGCGCGGACGTCCTCCTGGGTTCGAGCATGTCCGGCAACTCGTTCTGGCTGGGTGCCGGGGTCGTCCTCCTCATCGTGGGACTCGTCCTCGCGGGATGGGGGACTCGAAGCGTCCCGTCGAAGAAGGCCGCGCCCGGCTCGGATCAGCCGGACACGTAAAGGGTCACGCCGTCGTACCCGGACGCGCCGTTGGGGAACGGCGGCGCGACCGCGGAGGACTGCACGACCCCGTTCCCGTCGTACGCCCGCGCGACCACCCGATAGACTCCGACTCCGGGCGGCGTCCACGCAAAGGTCCAGATGACCCAGGTGAGTCGGGGGTCCTTCGGGGCCCGCAACTGGGCCGCGTTCCAGGTCGCCCCGCCGTCCGTGGTCACCTCGACCTTGGAGATGCCGTCGGCCGCGGACAACGCGAATCCGCCCAGGGTCTGCGCTCCCGTGACCACCGCGCCGTCCGCGGGAAGCGCGATGAGCGCCTCCGTCGCGATGGGGCCGTCGTTGGTCCACCCCTTCTGCTGCCAGAACCCGAGGTAGGGACCCTGGATCGCCGTGATCCGGGTGACCCACTTCGCGGAGAACATCCCGTACTTGCCGGGGACCAGGATGCGGGCCGGGCCCCCGTGGCGACCCTCCAGGGGCGCGTCGTTCATCATGACCACGAGGAGGGTGGCCGGGTCCATGGCTTGGGCCCGCGGGATGGCGACCGTGTAGCCGTCGGCGCAGGTGAACTCGACCCAGTCTGCGGCCGCCTCGATGCCCGCGGCCTGGAGCAGGTCGCCCAGGCGGACGCCTCCCCACTTCGCGGTCCCGATCAGGTTCCCGCCCACCTCGTTGCTCACACACTCCATCGTCGCGTACTCGTCCACCGCGGGAAGGGCCCCCGATTGGATCCGGTCCTGCAGGGCCGCGTAGCCGAGGACCAGGGAGCCCGGCGCGACCAGGCCGTCCACGGTCAGCGTCCAGGTCGACGCGTCCACGACCGGGTCGATGAGGTTCTTCGTGACCACGTAGAACCGGTCCGTGGGCGTGACCTCCTGATCGAGGAGGTCCTGCAGGGACGCGAACGCGAGGCGGGCGGGCTGGACGACGGCCTCGCTGAACGCCGCATACGCGAGGGCCAAGCCGGCCGCAAAGACCCCGGTGCCCAGGAAGAACTGCCGCCGAGAGGGGTTGAACCCTTCCGGGTGACGGGCGGCGACCTCGACGAGGAAGTAGTCGAGGGCGGCGGCGTAGATCCAGCCGCCGATGAACTGGCTGAGCCCGGCGAGGGCGGGGCCCGCTTCGGTCTGCGAGCCAACGAACCCGGCCCCCAGGAGCGGGAAGACCAGGAAGAGGACCAGGAGCGCATAGCCCGCGGTGTACACCGCAATCACCGCCCATCGGCGGGGAACGACGGCCTCGATCCGACGGAAGAACACCGCGCCGACGCCGAAGGCCGCGAGGACCCCGACGAGCGCACTCACGAACCCCAGGCCTTTCGCGCCCTCGCCCAGGGCGCCGATGAAGAACGACTCCACGGATCCGGGGATCCGGGTGATGACGAAGTCCAGGGCGACCTCGGGCAGGAAGAGGCCCAAGCCCAAGGCGCGCATGATCAGCGTGACGACGAGGGACGCCGCGCCGGCCACGATCCCGGCGAAGAACCGGTTCCACGGAAGCCGGCGGACCGCGGCCCAGAACCCGCCCGACCGCGAGGCCACGGGGCGACCACAACGAGCCGGGCCATTAGCCTTTGCCCCATTCCCCGACGGCGGGCGGAATTGAGTTGCCGCTTCCGACTCTGGCGTGGAATGCTTTAAGTAGCATGGGGAGGCTGAATCGGGACGGTCGGATGGCCGCCTCCTTCAGCTCCCAAGCCCACGTGGGCCGACGGATCCTGCTCACGGTCTTCTGGACGATCGTCTTCGTCGTGGGCCTGGGCATCGCCGTGCTCATCTCCGTCCCGGACCTGGCGAGCCTCATTCAACAGGCGTCCATCTCCACCGCGGAGTCGCGGCCCCTCCTGGTCGCCGCGTCCGTGGCCCTGGTCCTCGTCGGGCTCTGGGGGGTCTCCTCCAGCCACCGCAACCTCCGCCACGCGGTCGACCTGATCGCCGAGGTGGACCGGGCCCGCAAGGAGACAATCCAGCTGGAGACCACGCGGTACCTGTCCAAGGGCAAGTGACCGGGACAGCTCACGCGCTGCAAAGGCTCCGGAGGGCCTCGGCGGCCGCGCGGTAGCCCGTCTCGATGGCCCCGTGGACCGTGGCCGGCTCCCCCTGGGTGTGGGTCGCTTCGCCCGCGAAGAAGAGGACGTCGTCCACGGGCGCAGCCAGATCCCTCCGGTGCTGGAGCGTCCCGCCGGGGGGCAGGAAGGAGTAGCCGCCCTGGATCAGGGGATGGACGGGCCACCGGCTGCAGGCAAAGGCGTCCACGCGGCCCACATGGACGGACGGGGGCACGATGGCCCGGAGCTCCTCCAGGGTCAGCTCGAGGATGTCCTGGCCCGACAGGGCGGCCCGCCTGCGCGCGTCCCGCCCCACGAGGAAGCCGTCCAGGACGTCCGGGGGATTCCGGGTCGCCACGTAGGGCCGGTGAAAACTCGTGGGACCCTGGCCCCAGAGGAGGCCGAAGTCGCCCAGGCGCTGCGCGAGATCGCTGTCCCTCAGCCGGAGGAGGATGACCATGGCGTCCCCGAAGGCGATCGCCCGGATGGCGGCCCGCTTGGCCTCCGGGAGGGGCGGTTCAAAGACCACGGAGTCGCTCTTGAGCACGCCGAGAGGGAGCGTCACGACCGCCCGCTTCGCGCGCACCTCTCCCGCGTCGCCTCGGTCGCCCCGCGTCTCGAGCCGCACCCGGTCCCCCGTCCGGCGCACCGCGGTCACGCGCGTCTTCAGGCGGATGCGGTCCGCGAGCGGGGCGGACCGGCGGGAGAGCAGCGCATCGTATCCCTCCACGAGCTGGAAGTTGCGGTACCCGAATTCCTCCTCGGCCAAGGCGGACTCCTCGGCGGGGCCCATGACCCCGAGGGCGTCCGCGTCGGCCGCGGACGCATGGGCGTACAGGAGGTCCACGAGCATCCTCGCGCCCGGGAGCGCATCCTGCTGGTCCAGCCACTCCGCCAGGGAGACGTCGGGGCCTTCGTAGGCGATCATGCGCTTGGGGAGCGTGAAGGCGCCCTGGTAGAACGCGCGCAGGCCGATGGTCCGGTGGAACGCGTTGGTCCCCATGGGCAGCCGCACGACGCGGCCGTCATGCCAGAACCGCGCGCGCCTCGTCGTGGGCAGGGGGCGGGCGTGGAGGCCGAACTCCCGCAGCCAGGCATGGGTGACAACCCGTTTCCCGTGGATCATGAGGGCGCCGATCTCGAACGGTCGCCCGCCGCCGATCGTGTAGTCCGTCTGGACGCGACCGCCGACGCGGTCCGCCGCCTCGAGCACCAGGAAGTCCACGCGGGCCTCGTGGAGACGCTGGGCGCACGCGAGCCCTGCCATCCCGGCCCCGATGACGACGACCTCGCGCTCCTCCACCATGGTCCCGTCGGGGACGCGCTCGAGCCATTTAACGCTCCCGCCGCAGGGGTGACCCGAGTCTGCAACAGGCAATCACTAAGGCCCGCGGGCCACCTGGACGGGGTCAGAGGAAGGCGACACGATGCCCTCGGGCAACCTGCGCGACGCGTTCCCCGCGTTCACCACGACCTGCGCCCTGATCACCACGGACGGGCCGCACGGGCCCAACGTCATGGCGGCCGAGTGGACCTTCAACGTCTCGTACCGCCCCTTCCTCATCCTCGTGGCCATCGATCCTGGGAACCGGACCCACGACATGATCTTGGAGTCCCAGGAGTTCGGCGTCAACCTGGTCGCCGAGGACCAGGTGGCCGCCATGGGCTTCGCGGGCCACTACTCCAAGGCGGACACGGACAAGCTGTCGAGCGAGGCGTTCGACACGTTCCCGGCCAAGCACATTCGGGCGCCCTTGATCCGCGGCGCGCTGCTCGCCGCGGAATGCCGCCTCGTGGCGCACTACCCCATGGGGGACCACACGGCCTTCGTGGGGGAGGTCGTGGAGTTCTCTGTGGGCTCGGAGAAGTCGCCGGTCGTCCTGCACCACGGGTCCCGCCGCCTCGGAGAGCGGATTGTCCGTGCTCCGGGTCTCCTCGTCGCGGTGACGCCGATGTCCGCCCAGCCCGGCGAGGCCGTGGCCACCGCGAACGCGTCCACGGACGAGGAGGGCTCGTTCCGGGCCCGGCTTCGGGTGCCCCCGGACCTGCGTTCCGGGCGGTATCTGCTCGAGGCGGCCGGAGAGGGGGCCCGAGGTCAGGCGCATCTGGAGGTAAGGGCATGAGCGCGGCGCAGATGGTCCATAAGGGGCACGGGGCGGCGAATCGCTTAATAGGGGGAATCCTTCGTGGTGCCGAGGACAGCCATGGGATCCGACTCCGGACACTGGTATCGGCGGATCGACAGTGGCCTGCATGAGTTCTTCCCCGCCCCCTTCCAGGACTTCATCCGCAAGTGGATCCCGCTCTCCCTGCTCATCGGCATCTCCGTCGGCCTCATGACGGTCCTGTTCCAGGTCGCCCTCAATGTGGTCGGCTTCGTCTTCGACCCGAGCCGGGTGCCGTGGTACCTCATCTTCCTGCTCCCCACGATCGGAGGCCTCCTGGTGGGCCTCATCATCCCGTACTTCGCCGAGGAGACCGCGGGCCAAGGAATGGACGAGGTCATCCACGCCATCCACTATGCCGGCGGGCGAATCCGCTCCATCGTCCCGCCCGTGAAGGCCGTGGTATCCGCCCTCACGATCAACAGCGGAGGGAGCGCCGGACCCGAGGGGCCTGTGGGGGAGATCGGCGCGGGCGCCGCGTCCATCCTGGGTGGGTGGCTCAAGCTCAGGCGTAGCGACCTCCGCACGCTCGTCATCGCGGGAGCGGCCGCGGGCTTCGGCGCGATCTTCAAGGCGCCTCTCGGGGGCGCGCTGTTCGCCCTAGAGACCCCGTACAAGAACGATCTGGAGCACGGCGCGGTGATACCCGCGCTGATCTCCTCGACGACGGCGTACCTGGTGTTCATCCTCTTCCCCCTGCCAGGCTTTGGGCCCACCCCCGTCCTCGGTTCGGTCACGGCGCTTCCCACCTACGATCTTCCCCACCTGGCCCTCTACATGCTCATCGGTCTTCTGGCGGGTCTCATTGCCATTGCCTTCGTGAAGGTCTTCTTCTGGATCAGCGACGGCTTTTCCGGGTGGAAGATGCCGTTCGCGGTCAAGACGACCCTCGGCGGACTGGTGTGCGGCGGCTTTGGCGTCGTGCTCCCCGGCGTCCTCGGCCTCGGCTACACGTGGGACCAGCAACTGGTCCTTGGGAACGTGGGCCAGGTCGTTGTGGGCGACCAGCTGGTGACCAGCTTCGAGCTTGTCCTCCTCTCCTTCGCCGCGATGCTCCTCGCCAAGATCGCGGCCACCTCGTTCACCATCGGCAGCGGGGGCAGCGGCGGGGTGATGACCCCGAGCATCTTCATCGGCGGCACGCTCGGAGCCATCATCGGGATCCTCCTCCAGGCGACGGGCTTCTCCTTCTCCTCCTCAATCCTCGTGGTCGTAGGGATGGGGGCCATGCTTGCTGCGGCCACGAAGACGCCCATCTCCAGCGCCGTCATGCTCACGGAGATGACGGGAGGGTTCAACGTGCTCATCCCCCTCATCCTGGGCACCGTGATGGCGTACGCCGTGGCCGGAGACTACACGCTGTACAAGGCCCAGATCACCCGAAAGTCCATGCCCATGGACCTGTCCGTGCTCGCCCGGAAGACGGTCCGGGACGTGATGACGAGCCCCGTGGTCACGCTGCGGCCGGACATGACCGTGAAGGACGCCTACGACCTCAGCATCCTGAAGGGGCACTATTCCTATCCGGTCGTGGACGAGAGCGGGGTCGTGCTCGGAGTCGTCTACCGCAGGACCCTCCAGCAGACCCATTCCAAGGCGCCGCGGACCCTGATCCGGTCCATCATGGAGAGTCACGTCGAGATCATCAACGACGACGCGCCCGCCAACGAGGCCTTCGACGTCATGAACGGGTCGCAGATCACGCGCATGATCGTGGTCGACGGAGAGAAGCACGTCATGGGCATGCTCACGCGCGTCGACCTTCTCCGCGCCGTGGAAGAGCCCGAGCGACCGCCCGCAGCACCGCCTCCGCCGGCGGCGCCGACCTAGAGCTCGTACTCGCGGCCCTCCATGGGCTTCACCGTATCGAAACCGAGCTTCGCCAGGAACCGCGCGTACAGATCCGGCCGCTCCGTGTGGACCAGGAAGACCTGCTTGGGGCGGATCGTCTCCACGGCTTGCCGCAGGTCGTGGGCCGTGGCGTGCCCCGAGGCGTGGACCTGGAACACGGGCAGCCCGTACCGGGTCAGCCACTCCATGAGCTTGTCGTAGGAGATCTCCATCTCCTCGTTGAACGGCTCGCTCGAGGAGAGGATGTACACGCTCCCCGGCACGGGGTCGATCTCGGGCATCGCGAGCATGTCCGTGAGGCCCGCGACGAGGATGGCCGTCTCCTGGACTTGTTTCACGTCCTTGGCCTCGACGACCTTGCTCCCGTACGTCTCCCGGAGCAGGTCGAGATACTGGGTGGATCGCGCCCGTTCCTTCTTGAAGATGAGGACATGCTTCGACGTCAGGTCGAAGTCACCGAAGAGCCCCTGGCTGGTCAGCTGATGGAGCATGAACGCCTGCTTCTCCGTCAGCACCAGGGTGCGGTCCGTGGCCGCCGCGACCTTGTGGAACGTGCTGAGCCGATCCACGTCCGCGGGCGCGAACCCCGCGACGACGAGCCCACGGGTCTGCTCCACCACGGCCTTCACCTTGCGCTCGACCTCCTCCTCGGACTCGATCTTGGACTCCGTCACGTGAGTCCCCTCGATGAGGAGGGCGGCGGGCTCGTGCTCCGCGGCCTTCTGGAGGAACCTCCGCGTCTCGGCGCCCCGGGTGCCGTGGAGACGGAAGTCCCCCGTGTACGCCACGTTGCCCGCCGAGGTCTCCACCAC
>DUJI01000297.1 GCA_013329855.1 Thermoplasmata archaeon
ACGCGCGTGCTGACCGAGGCGGCGATCATGGGCAAGAGGGACGGGCTGCGCGGCCTGAAGGAGAACGTGATCGTCGGCCGGCTGATCCCGGCGGGCACGGGCTCGGTGATGTCGCGGCTGCGCGGCATCGCCGCCCAGCGCGACAAGGAGATCCAGAAGGTCGCCGCCGAGCGCGAGGCCGCCCAGGTCCCGGCCGAGGACCAGCCCAAGATCGCCTGACGGCCCAGCAGGCCCCGTCCGCGGCACCGAGCGGGCGGGGCCGGCGCCGGGACGTGACCGCCGGGCCGTGACAAAACGAGGCATAGCACGGCTGCCCCCCCAAGGGACGCGCTCACTCCGTGTAGTCCTCGAGCTTGAGTTGCGGCGCCTCGGTCTTCCGCTGGTCCGGCCGGCGGATGCGACGTTGCATCTCGTACTGGACCCGGTTGAACGTCTCCACCTCGATGAGCGCCTCGTGCTTCCCCCGCTTGATGCCCCCGTTCAGACGGGAGAGACCGCAGTACACGGGGTTGCTCAGAATGTTCGCGATCGTCTGGCTGGCCCAGGCCCGTCCAGTCTTGGTTCGGAATCCTTCCCGGTTCAGCTCCTGGCAGATCTTCGCAATCCCCTTGCCCTCCAGGTAACGGCGGAAGATGATCGACACGACACGCGCCTCTTCGGGTCGGACTTGGAGCGCGCCGTTCACGTAGTCGTATCCGTACGGGCTCGCGTAAGCCAGGAACGAATTCGTCTTCCTGGTCGCCGCGTTCAGCGCCTCGGCGCTTTGCTGGCCCCGTGCACGGCGGAGCACCTCCCGTTCGTTCAGGTTCCTCTCTTGGCAGAGCCGGCGGAGGGCCTCCTCTTCCTCGCTCGCCGCGTAGTGCTGGAGGAGCTCGCGGGTCGACCCGAACCGCATGAACACCTCCCAGAACAGGAGGGCGTCCGACGGCGCCGAGTCTGCGCAGTGCTTGCAGAGGAGGACCTTCTCCCGACGGATCGTGGGATCGCCGCGCGGGTTGGCGTCTGCCTCGTGGTTCACGAGGTTCTTCGTGGCCCAACATCGCTGGCACCGCCCTTCAGGCATGGTTCAGGCCTCCAGGGACAGGGGCGGGTCGTGAGCGGTCGCGAACGGCGCGCGGGCGCGGACGGCCCGCTGGACCTCGTTGAACGTCGCCACAGGCACAATGGCCTCGTGCTCCGCCTTTCGGTGGAGGTTGTCCCACCGGAGATGCCCGGCGTAGACGGGATTGTGAAGGATCCGGTACACCTTGACCGCGGTCCACTCCTTCCTGCGCTTGGTCCGGATTCCCCGGCCGTTCAGATTCTTGGAGATCTCGTCCATCGTCCTACCTGCGAGGGCTTCCTCGAAGATCTCCCGGACGACGGGAGCCTCACGGTCATTGACCCGGAGGTTTCCCTCGACCACTTCGTAGCCCAAGGGCGCTGGGAATCCGAGGACGCCCGGTCCCGTCTTGGCCTTCTGGGACATGCCGATATACACGCGCTCGCCAATCTGCTCGGACTCCAGCTGCGCGATACGCTGGATGATGTCCATGACGAATCGGCCCATGGCGGTCGTGGTGTCCAGCGACTCCGTGGCGGAGACGAAGTCCTTGTTGGCCTCGCCCAGCCCCTCCATCATCTCCATGAAGTGGCGGGTATTGCGATGGATCCGGTCCATCTTCAGGACCAGGACGGTGTCCCAGGACTCGCGCTCCGCCATCATCCTCTCGTAGGCGGGCCGGTGCGCGGTGCGGCCCGAATACCCGTCGTCCTGGTAGGATCCCGCGATCTCCCAACCTCGGGCTTGGCAGTACGCACGGAGACGCTCCTCTTGGGCGGCAAGCGAGAACCCTTCCTTGGCTTGGTCCTCAGTCGATACCCTAGTGTAGAGAGCGACTCGGACCATGCGGTGCACCCATCCCGTGCGTCCACGAATCCAACACTGAGTAAAAAAGCCTGACGGTAGACGGACGTTGACTCAAGAAATGTCTGACGCCCACCCGTCGCGTCTGCGGGATCCGGACAGCTGATTTTTATTCATTCAGGACTATGAATCAGGGATGGCTTCAGTCCCTCCGCGCGGCCTTCGATGTCCCGTGCTATGGAAGCACACGAGAAGTGAGGATTCCGCCTGCAGCTAAACTAGGATATGTCCAGCCTGTACATCCGTGATTATTATAGTCCGGGGCTAGTCACGTCCTATTGGAATTATATTCGTATCTAGATATTAGTGTGATCCTTTGCGTCCGCGAATCTCGTCCAGGACTTCCTTGGCTCGGTCCATCCTCACCTTTCGTTCGCGAACGAGGACTTCGGAGACTTGATCAATCTCCTCGCCGACCGCGCCGACTGTGGCGGCGATGTTGCGGGCGTGGAGACCCATATGCCCACGCTGGATCCCCTCCGTCGCAAGAGCCCGGAGCGCAGCGAAGTTCTGGGCCAGACCCACCGCAGCGATCACCTCGGCCAGCTCCGCCGCGGTCTTCACGCCGAGGAGCTTCACGTTGGCTTTCGCCGTGGGATGGACGGCCGTGGCGCCGCCGATGAGGCCCACGGGCATGGGCATCTCGATCGTGCCCACGAGGTCGCCGGCCGCGTTCTTCTCCCACGTCGTCAGGGAGCGGTAGCCGCCCGACTTCCATGCGGCGTACGAGTGGGCTCCGGCCTCGATAGCCCGCCAATCGTTCCCCGTCGCCACGACGACGGCGTCCACACCGTTCATGATCCCCTTGTTGTGGGTCGCGCACCGGAAAGGATCCGCGTCCGCGAAGGCGAAGGCTTGCACGATGCCGTCGACGACCTCCTCGCCCGGAATCTCCTCGGTCCGGATCGCGTCCTTGGAGAACACGGCCCGGGCGCGGGCCAGCCGCTTCACCGCGAGGTTGGAGATGATCCGCAGGTAGACCCGGCCGCCCGTCCACTTCTCCAGGTGGGGGGCGACCGCCTCGGCCATCGTGTTCACCGCGTTGGCGCCCATGGCATCCCGGCAGTCGACGAGGAGATGGGTGATCACCATGGGCCCGCGCGCGGTCTCCAGAACCCGGACGTCGACGTCCTTCGCGCCGCCGCCGAACTTCACGAGGACGGGGTCCCTCTCGTTGGCCAAGGCGAGGATCTCGTCGCGGTGGGCCAGGATCGTCATCTTGGCGCCGTGCGGGTCGGGCACGTGGACGAGCTGAATCTGGCCGATCATCACCGGCCCGGAGGAACTTGTCGTGAAGCCACCCTTCGCGCGGGCCATGCGACCCGCGTTGGAGGCCGCCGCGACGACGCTGGGCT
>DUJI01000085.1 GCA_013329855.1 Thermoplasmata archaeon
CACGAGGTCCGGCACGCTACCCCGAGGGATTGTCGTGCGCTTAAGACTTGGTCACCGTCTCCAGCTGGGAAATGATGTTCCAGATCAGGGTCCGACCGTGCAACGGAATGTTCGGGTCGTTCGCCAGGTCGTCCATGATCATGATGGCACTCGTGACCCGCAGGTCGAGCGCCTCACCTTTCTTCGAGAGTCGGGCCTTCGCGTCCACGGCCCCGCGCCGGATATTGCGCGGGACGGAGGTGTCCTCGGAAATCGAATCGAGGACGTCCACCACTTGCTTGAGCTTGGTTTCGCTGTCCATCGCACCACCTCCAGGCCCTGACCCTTGCCCTCAACCTTGCGACCTCGCCTGTCCCGCTTCCTTGTAGGTGGTCACCACCATGAGCGTCTTCGTGTCCTTGATGCCCGAGATCGGCGCCAGAGTCGTGAGGACGAAGTCCTTCAGGCCCTTGTAGTTCTTGAACCGGGCCTTCGCGACGATGTCCGTGTCCCCCGTGACCAGGAAGACGTCCTGGATCACGTCGAACTTGGCGATCTCCGTGGCGATCCGATCCGCTTCCTTGGTGTCCACCTTCAGGGTAATGACCGCGGCGACTTGGTCTTCGCCGTAGAGGGCCGTCAAGGCCTGTTCCATGTCGTTACCCATCGCCATTGAGAAAGGGATGGAGGGGGGCCCGTATTAAGGTTTATTGCACTACGATACGGAAAGCCCAGGTCGGGTTCAGTGCTGGATACGCGTCCCGCACTTCCGGCAGAACGCGTCGTCCGCGAGGAGGTCGGCCCCGCAGGTGGGGCAGTTCGTGACGACGACCCGGGCGCCGCACTTGCGGCAGAACGCGTCTCCCACCTTCATGGGCTCGCCGCAGGACGGGCAGGCACTCCCCACGGCTACAGCTGCGGGTGCGGACTTGGACGCGACCGGGCGGCCCGGAGCGGCGGGGGCCGTGGCAGGGGTCGACGGAGGCGGGACCGACACGGTCACGGCCTCGCCGCGCGCACTCCGCTCGCCCTGGCGGGCCATGCTCAGGGCACCCGAGTAATCTTGGGCATCGAAGCGCGCCCTGGCGTCCGCGACCAGGGCCTGAGCCTGCGCAACATCACGGCCCGCGGTCTGGCCGTCCGTGATCGCGGACTCCGCCAGACTGATGGCAAACCTAGATTGAATCAGGTTGGGAGCGTACTCGTTCTGGAGGACTTCCTTCGTCGTGGGCTCCTCGTCCTCCGACGCGGCAGGCGGCGGCGCGGCCACCTTGGCCAGGTCGCCCTGGGCGGCGTGCTCCTTCCGCAGGGCCGCGAGACGGTCCTTCGCCTTCGCGGTCAGGTCGATGGATACGCGGTAGTTCCGGCGGCTGTAGGCCATCTGGGCCTCGCGCAGGAGGGAGTCGACCTCGTCACTCCGAATCCCGCCCCGTTCCGCCAGGGTGGAGGCGATGGCGCGGGTCGTGATGAGGGCGTTGTGGGCCTCGTCCTGGAGCTCCTCAGGCCTCTGGGCCGCCCGCTGACGGCGGGATTTCGACTTGCGGCGCAGGTAGCGCAGTTCGAGCCAGACGACCGCAATCATCACGACGACGAGGACCACGATGATGATCGTGGTGGTTTGATCCACCATGGGCAGGAGCCGAGCCGGACGAGACCATAAAAGCGTTTGCCCCTCCTTTTCCCGGCTGATTCCACCGGGGGTGGGCCTAGCTCATGATCTCCGACAGGAGACCGTGTTTCTGGGCCACGCGGATCTCCCGCGCAATCCGCCGGCCCGTGGACATCCCGGGCTCGAGCATGTCGGAGTACGGCGAACCCGAGATGAAGATGTTCGTGCCCGCGACGATGCGGGAGGAGATCTCGAAGACCTTGAACTCGAGCCGGTCCGTCACGATGGTCTCGAGGCAGAACGGCCCGATCATCCCGCCGAAGAGCTCGAGGGACTTCTCCACGGTCCGCTCGCCCATCTCGAAGGCCTTCGGGAGGAGGGACTCGCGCAGCACCACGGGCATGTTCCCCGTGACGACGAACGTGGGGTAGATCTCCAGTTCGCGGAGGCGCTCCTGGGCTCCGAGCTTGTACATCTCATCGATGTTCGCCTCGTCGCGGCGGTCGATGCCGAGCAGCTCCAGACCCCCCTTGGAGAGCCGGTAGCCGCCGTCTGCGATGGGCGAGTAGAAGAACTGCAGGTAGTACCGCGTGCCCACCACGTATTCCTGGATGGCGTACTTCATCCCGGGCTTGACCGCGGCGAGGAACTCGTCGTGGTTCTTCGCGATGAACGACCCACGGCCGCCCTTGGCGCCGTAGTACTTCACGAAGACGGGACTGTCGATCTCCTCGGGATGGGCGATCTTCTTGGGCATGGTCACGCCGGCCGAGGTCAGCCAGTCCCGCTGCTTCTCCCGGTCCGATTCCCAGGTGAGCACGTTCCGGTTGCCGAAGGAGGGGATGGGCAGCTTGGCGAACGCGTCCGCGCCCATGTACTCAACGAAGGACCCGTGCGGGACGGTCACGACCTGCCGGGCCACGAGGTCGTCCGCGTGGTCGGCAATCTCCTTGTACGAGTCCACGATGAGGAACTCGTCCGGCTTGGCCAGGGGGAACGCGTCGTAGAAGCGGGGACGCTTCCCGATCGCGATGCCCAGGGTCTTGAACCCTTCCTGGCGGGCTCCGTGGAAGATCTGGAGGGAAGAATGGGAGCAGACCGTGGCGACGACGATGTCCTTGTAATCGTCGGCGAGGGACGCGAACGTCCTACGGGCTACCATTATCGACCGAATGCCTTCGCGGCATTAAAGGTTTTCAGACCTTGTCGCCGCCGTTCGCGGCGGAGGCCGCAGGCGCCTCACCGGGGATCGGGGCGTGGGCGGGTAACTTCCCTCGAACCAGGGAGACCACGGCAGCTACCGCGAGGAGCACGATGGACACCTCGAAGGCGAAGCTCTGCCCCGCCAGGTAGGCGGTCGCCAGGTTCGGAGGGAGGGCGCCCGAGAGGTTGCCGATGAACAGCTGGTACACGACGTACGGCGGGATCACGCTCGTCGCGGCCACGAGGGAGAGGGCGAAGCTCATGACCATCCCCGTGTTCCGGAACGTGTTCATCACGCCGGAGGCGACGCCGTAGCGGCGTGGCGGGGCGGAGGACATGATCGTGCTCGTGTTGGCCGGCCAGAACAACCCTCCGCCGACCCCGTAAACCGCCTCCGCGATGCCGATGTCCAGCAACGGCGTCCGCGTGGTCAGGAAGAAGCTGAAGAAGACGAGGACCGCGGCCTGCACGGCGAGGCCCAGGGTGGCCACGATGCGTGCGCCGATGCGGTCCGAGAGCATGCCTCCGAAGGGACCCGCGATGGAGACCATGGCGGCCATGGGGATGATCAGGTACGAGGCCGTGAGGATGTCCAGGCCCGCGATCCCTTCCAGGTAGAAGACGAGCAGGAAGTCCACGCTGAACAGGGCGAGGGACTGCATGGCCGCGGTCGTGATGGACAGGGTGAAGACGCGGTTCCGGAACATGGAGAAGTCCAGGATGGGGTCCTCGCTGACGCGGACCTCCCAGACCACGAAGGCGGCGAGGGCCAGCGGCGCAGCGAGGAAGAAGACGTAGACCAGCGGGTCGGTCCAGGAGTACAGCAGCCCCCAGGTCACCGCAAGCAGGAGGAACAGGAGCCCGAGCGTGAAGAACACCGCGGCCGGGACGTCGAAGGTCTCGTTCTTCGCTGCACGAGCCGAAGGATGGAGGGCGCGGTAGGCCCAGTACGTCCCGAACACCCCGACGGGCAGGTTAATCCAGAAGATGAGGCGCCACGTGGTGAACGTGATGACCAGGCC
>DUJI01000159.1 GCA_013329855.1 Thermoplasmata archaeon
CCCGGATGATCCGCAGGGCCGCGGACCGGAGGGTCTGGTGGTCCGTGTCGCTCAGGGTCTGTGCGGGCGCCACGACGATGGACTCGCCCGTGTGGACCCCCATGGGATCCAGGTTCTCCATGTTGCAGATCGTGATGCAGTTGTCCGCGGCGTCCCGCATGACCTCGTACTCGAACTCCTTCCAGCCGAGCACGCTCTCCTCGATGAGCACCTGCTTGATCCGCGAGTAGGCGACGCCCAGGCCTGTGATGTGCTCGAGTTCCTCCGCGTTGCGGGCCACCCCGCTCCCGCTGCCCCCCAGCGTGTAGGCCGCACGGACGATCACGGGGAAGCCCACCTCGGCCGCGAACTCGGCCGCCGCGGCGACGTCGGAGACGGCCCGGCTCCGCGCCACGGGCTCGCCGATGGAGCGCATGAGGGCCGCGAACTTCTCGCGGTCCTCCGCCGCCTGGATGGCTTCCAGCTTGGTGCCCAGGAGCTCCACGCCGTACGTCCGCAGGACGCCGCGCTCGGCGAGCTCGCTGGACAGGTTGAGGCCCGTCTGGCCGCCCATCCCGCTCAGGATGCCCTGGGGCCTCTCCTTCGCGATGACCTTCTCGAGGAACCCCGCGGTCAGCGGCTCGACGTAGACCGCGTCGGCCATCTCCGGGTCCGTCTGAATGGTCGCCGGGTTGCTGTTCACGAGGACGACCCGAAGCCCCTCCGCGCGGAGGGAGCGGCACGCCTGGGACCCGGAGTAGTCGAACTCGGCGGCCTGGCCGATCACGATGGGGCCGGAGCCGATGACCATGACGGTCGTCAGGTCACTGCGCTTGGGGACGTCGACCACCTCCCGACATGCTACGACTCCCTGAGCTGGGCGACGAACTCGCGGAAGATGTATTCGTTGTCCCGGGGACCCGGGTGGGCTTCCGGGTGGTACTGGACGGAGAAGACGGGACGCGTGCGGTGGACGATCCCCTCCACGGTGCGGTCGTTGAGGTTGAGATGGGTGACCTCGAACTCGGATGGGTCCAGGGAGTCCGCGTCCACGGCGAAGCCGTGGTTCTGGGAGGTGATGTGGACCCTCCCCGTGCGCAGGTCCTTCACGGGCTGGTTCCCTCCGCGGTGGCCGAACTTCAGCTTGAACGTCTTCGCCCCGAAGGCGAGGGCGATGATCTGGTGGCCCAGGCAGATTCCCAGGAGGGGGACGCGGTCCGCGAGCTCGCGCACCGCAGGCACCGTCGTCCGCGCCAGGTCGGGATGGGCGGGATCCCCGGGACCGTTGGAGACGATGACGCCGCTGGGCTTCAGGGCCAGGATGTCGTCCGCGGGGGTGTCCCAGGGCACGCGGACCACGTCCGCGAAGCGCTGGGCCTCGCGGAGGATGTTCCGCTTCACGCCGCAGTCCACGACGACCAGGGTCCGCTTCCCCGCACCCGGATAGCGGACGGGCTTGCGGCAGCTGACCTCCGCGACCAGGTTGCGGCGGTCGGGATAGGGCATGGTCCGCACCTCCTTCGCCGCGGCTCGGAGGTCTTCTCCCCCCGGGACCAGGGCGGCCTTCATGGTCCCCCGGCTCCGGATGCGGATGGTCAGGTCGCGCGTGTCGGCTCCCTGGAGCCCGGGCACGCCGTACTCGTCGAGGAAGGGGCCCACGGCCTTCTGGCTGCGGGCGTGGCTCGGCGCTGCGCAGGCTTCGCGGACCACGAAGCCGGTGACCTGGATCTCGTCCGACTCCATCCAGGCGGGGTCCACGCCGTAGTTCCCGATCAGGGGATACGTCATGAGAAGGATCTGCCCACGGTAGGACGGATCGGTCAGGGCCTCCGTGTAGCCCGTCATGTTCGTGTTGAAGACGAGCTCGCCGAAGGCCTTGACGGGCGCCCCAAAAGACGCTCCCCGGACGACCGTGCCGTCCTCGAGGACCAGGGAGCTCTCCATCCGGTAGACCCTCACCCCATTTTCGACGCGGGTTATTAGGGTTTGCGTTCGCCGCGGCTCACACGGATTTCGGCAAGTCGAAATGGTTGAGCCGCTCAATCATCTTGTCCCAGTGGCTCCCCTGCCAGTACACCTTGGCGCATGAGGGGCACCGCCAGAACGACGTGTGCCGGGTCCGCACGCCCTCGGGCACGAGGCCCCCGACCTCCTCGGGCTTCGCCGCCACCAGGGGTGTGTTGCAGAGAGAGCAGCGGGAGAGCGGGTCGATGAGCCGGAGGCGCAAGGCGAAGGCCGCCTCACGTATCTGCTCCTCCAGTTCGTCGCTGTGCACCCGGAGCACCCGGGCCGAGCGGCCCGCGAGCTCCTTGTCCCGGGTCAGGAGGACGCGGTCCTCCCGTTCCGCGAGAGCGAGCAGGTCCGTGTCGCCGAGGGGCCCCGGATACGCCGTGTCGTAGCCCATGAACCGCAACCACTTCGCGAGGGTGCCGAGCATGTGGTCGCAGAGGAGCCTCACGGAATCCCACCGGACATCACATCGACGACGGCCTGGAGGCTCGCCCGAACCCCCTGTCGAAACGTGGGGTGCGTGAACCCGGGATACCAGGCGTCCCCCGCAAGCTCGTCGGAGACCGCCAGGCGGCTGGCCACGCGGGTTCGACGGAAACGGCCGATTGTGTAGAGGGCGGAGGCTTCCATGTCCACGCCGACCACACCCCGTTGGGCGAGCGCTCGTGCGCGGGACCGGCTCTCCCGGTACACCGCGTCGATGGTCCACACGGTGCCTTCCCGAACAGGGAGGGACCGTCGATGACACGCTCCGCGGAGTCTCCGCACCAGCTCGGGATCGGGGCGGGCCCACCGCGAACCACCGTAGTGCTTGGATGTTCCCTCGTCGGAGTACGCCGCCGTCGGGAGAACCGTGAGCCCGATGGGCAGGTCCTTGCTCACGGATCCGCAAGATCCGAACGCGATGATGGTCTGGGCACCTAGTGCAATCGATTCCTCCAAGTCGATGGCGGAGGCTGGCGCGCCAATCGTCGAACGGACGACGGCTACGGACCGGCGGCCAGCATAGCCCAGCGAGATGGATGAGTTCCAATCCGCGCGCCGGGCGCGCAGCGCCGTCGAACAGACCCTCTGGAAGTACGCGCCAAACACGAGCACAATCCGCGAAGGCAGGCGCAGCCGGTTGGGCGGCTCGGGACGCGTCGCCCGGAGGTACCGGATGAAGTCGTGAGGTTCGAAGAACCAGTCGTCCCGGGTCAAGGGACCACCGTGTACGAC
>DUJI01000117.1 GCA_013329855.1 Thermoplasmata archaeon
GCGGTGGGCTTCGCCGTTGAGCAGCCAGGCGCGCGTGCCGTCGCTGGGTCCCTGGCCGAAGGACGCGAGGACCGCGCGGTCGGCGTCGTCGAAGGCCAGGGAAAGCGCGGCCGCGGGGGAGGGCGCCGCGTCGCTCACGCGGGTGGACATGGGGTGGGGGTCCCTTCGCCTGCCACCGCAGGCGGTCGCAGATAACCGCGGGCCCACATAACCCTTGTGCAGCGCACGCCGTGGGTGGTGCTCAACCGGTGTAGAAGACGCGGAAGGACTCCGGCGAGGACCAGTGCACCCGCACCAGTCGCTCCGCGCGAAGTTGGTCGAGGGCCGTCATCAGTCGGCCGGCCGTGACGCCGAGCCTGCGCAGGAGCTCGTCCCGCGTGATGCCCACATTCCCCCGGAGGGACACGATGGCGACGATGCGGTCCGCGACGGGAAGCCCTTCGTTCGTTCCGGCGCCTGAGGCGGCCATCGACATGGGAGCGTCGTTCGGCTACGGGCTTATGAAAGCCATGGTACACCTTTCGAAGAGAGGCAGGATTCCTGCCTACATGTCCATCTCGGGGAGGCCCTGCGGGGCCGGGCCGCGGTTCCCCCGGCTGCGGCGTCCGCGGAGCATGGAGGGCACGATGGCGATCGTGTTGAGGATTCCCATCCAGAAGAACGCGTTCCGGAGGGCGCTCGCGAACTCCATCTTCTCGGGGAGGCTGATACCGAGAGGGTTCGGGGCCGAAATGATCTGGGACACCTGGGCGTACGGGATCGTGAAGGTCATGATCAGGATGGCCAGGTTCAGGCTGATGACGAACCCCACGTTGAAGAACGTGGCCCGGAAGGCCGAGGCGATTCCGCGCCGCGCGGACGGCACGGCCCCCATGATCGAGCTCATGTTGGGCGAGGCGAAGATCCCCAGTCCCGTGCCGAAGATCATCATGTAGACGATGAGCAGGTAGATCGACGTGCCGACGTCCGTCGTCGCGAAGAGGAACAGGGAGAGACTGACGATGGCCAGGCCTCCCGTCGTGAAGGGGAGGTGGCCGTACTTGTCGGAGAGCTTCCCGCTGAGTGGGCCGACGAGGACCGTCGTGATGTCCAGGGGGATCATGATCAGGCCGGTGATCAACGCGGTGTTCCCCTGGATCTGCTGCAAGTAGACACTCAGGAGCAGGAGAACGGCGCCAAAGGAGACCGCGTTCAGGAGCTGAGCCACCACGCCGCCCGAGAACTCGCGGACCTGGAGGAGCTTGAGGTCGAGGAGGGGATACTTCGCGTGCAGCTCGATGTACACGAAGGCGACCAGGGAGACGACCATGGCGATCGTCAGCCCGATCACGATGCGATCCTCACCCACGCCGTACGCGGCCAGGGTCAGGGCGAGGAGGAGGCTGGAGATGAACACGGTGAACGTGCCGAACCCCGGCCAGTCGATCGGGGCTCCCTTCTCCAGCTTCGCGATCTCCTTGAGCTTGCCCCGGGCCCACAGGGTGCCGAAGATCCCGATAGGGACGTTGATGTAGAACAGCGCCCGCCAGTCGAGGAAGATCGTGAGGATGATCCCGCTCAGCGTGAGCCCCGCCATCGCGCCCATCCGGAACGCGACCTGGTTGATGCCGAGGAAGTACCCGAGCTCGTTCTCCGGCGTCGCGTCGACGATCATCGCGGCGCTGTTGGTGAACAGGATGGCGGAGCCGAGCCCCTGGATGAACCGGAAGATGATCACCTGGCTCGGATTCGCCGCGAGGCTGACGAGCAGGGAGCCCACGGTGAACACGCCGAAGCCGCTCGTGTAGATCTTCACCCGGCCGACGACGTCCGAGACGCGGCCGATGAGCAGCAGGGCCACCGTGCTCCCCAGGACGTAGGCCTGGGTGATCCAGATGGCCTGCTCCGCGTCCGCATTGAGCGCAGCAGCGACCTGGGGCAACCCGACGATCACGATCCGGGAGTCGATCCCCGACATGATCACCCCGACCGTGGTCACCAGGAGCACGGTCCACTTGTACTGGATGGGAACACCTCGGGAGACGCGGCCGAGGGCGAGGAGCGCCCGGCTTCGCGATGCAGCGGACGAATCTATGGGGATATCTAAGCTTTCGGTCACCCCGAGCGGACCGGCAGACTGCCGCCCAGGGAGCGTAGGACGGCCTGTCGGCGGGCGACCAGCTCGTCCATGGCCCTCGTCCGGGTCGTCAGGCCACGCTGACGCTCTGAATGGGGTGGTGCCGCGCGATCAGGTCCCGCGACACGCGGAGGTTGCGCCCTTCCTTCCCGATGGCCCGGCCCTTCTTGCTCGCGTCCACGGTGACCGTGGCATGGGTGATGTCTCCGCGCTGCTCGATGGCCACGCCCTTCACGTCGTAGTTGCGGAAGACGTTGGCCACGAACTTCTCGGGCTCGTCGGAGAACTCGACCACGTGGATGTCCTTGTTGAACAGGCGTTTCAGCTTGGCGACGTTTTCGCCCTTCTTGCCGATCGCCTTGCCGATGTCGCCCTCCTTGACGACGAAGATGAGCCGGTCTTGGGCGTCCACGCAGTCCACGACCGTGGTCCGGGTGAGGTCCTGGAAGAGCGCCACGTACTTGATCGTCTGCTCGTCGAACGTGACTTCCGCCATGCGGCACCTAGGCGCTCAGGATGTTGGACTCCCCGGGGGCGACCACGGCGAGGGCCGCCACGGAGAACGGCACGCCGCACGCGGCACCGAGCTCCGCGTTCGTCCCGGGGAACGAGAACTGCTTCACGTCTCCCAAGCCCGTGAGGGCGTCCGCGGGGCAGTTCGAGGCGACCACGATCATCTTCGCGGCCCTCGCCTTGACGGCCTTGCGGACCTGGTTCACGCCGAACCGCACGTCGCCCGTCTCCGTCGCGATGCGGAGCGCGCGGGGCACGTCGATCACGGCGCCACCTCCTTGGCCTCCGGCTCCGACGCGCCCGCCGGGGCCGCCGGCTCCGGGGGAACGGGCGGCGCCGCGGGCTTCGGCGGCGGTGCAGGCTGCTTCGGGAAGCTGGCCGGCGGCTTGTACACCAGGTTGACCGCCCCGGTCCCGAGCGTGACGGGCTGCCCGACGATGACGTTCTCGGCGACACCGTCCAGGT
>DUJI01000055.1 GCA_013329855.1 Thermoplasmata archaeon
GCGGCACCGATCACGGCGGCGAGGATGACGCCGATGGACTGGATGACGATGTTCCACAGCGACACATCCGCGGTCATCGGTCCCGCATAGTAGCCCCACACGACTCCCACAATGAGTCCACCCACAAGCAGGCCGGCCCCGATCTTCCGGCTCTTGCCGCTGCCGAAGTACGCGGTGAAAGCGCCGGTGATGACGAGGAACAGCGCGAACGTGAGCAGCAGTACGGTCACGAAATTCATCACGGTGAAGACATCAAGCGCGCTCATCCGGTACACCTTCAGAACTTGATTCCCGTCAGGGTCTTCGTGTCGATGACGCCCGGGATGCTACGAATCTTGTCCACGACGACTTGGCCTAGGACGTTGAAGTCCTCCGCCTCGATCTTCGCGATGAGGTCGTACTCTCCGAACAACGGGTGCAGTTCCACGATCTCCTTGACCTTCAGGAGCTCGTTGTACACCTCATGCTCCTTCGCGGGAGCCGTGCTAATGAGCACGAACCCGATAGCCATCCCCGGTCACCGAAGGGGGCGAACCTCCGGTGACGATATAACCCTTTCCATGAAGCCGTACGACGGGCTCCCTATGGGGCGACTCAGAACGATGCGTGGCGTCGCGCGCGTGCCACGGTCTGCGCCCAACGGGGCAGGTTGGTCTGGGTCCCCTTCTCCTCGACGACGAAGCTGGCGACCGCGGAGGCGAGGATGCCGCATCGCCGCAGGTCATACCCGCGAGCGAGGCCCGCGTAGAAGCCCGCGCGATACGCGTCTCCCGCGCCCGTGATCTCGACCACCCGCCTCGGCCGGACCGCGGGGACGTCGATCTTCCCGTCCCGCGTATAGACCACGCTCCCCCGCGCGCCGCGCGTGACCACGACGGCTTCCGCAGTGCGCGCGAGTCCGGCCGTCGAGGTGGTGCCCATGAATCGCTTGGCCTGAGCGACCTCCGCCTCGTTCCCGAAGAAGTACGTGGCCCGCCGGAACAGGTCCCGGAACCGCCGGCGGTCGTACACATACGTGATCTCCTGGGCCGGATCGAAGGCAATGGGCCGGCCCCATCGCTCCGCCAGATCGGCGATCTTGGTGTAGTACTCCGGCGGGCCGGTTCCCACATGGACGAGTTCCACATCCCGGACGCTGTGTGCGAGGACCGGAAGCTTGGCCCCCTCGGTCCAGGGTCCCTGGTCGATGATCGTCATCTGATTCCCTCCGCGGTCCGAGAACACCCACGCCTCCGGGGTGGTGGACCCCCGGATTTCCCGCAGGTCTCGCAGGTCCACGCCGTCCCGTGCGAGCGTCTCGCGGTAGTCCGCGGGGAAGTCCGGGCCCACGAAGGACGCAAGCGAGGTGCGCACCCCGAGCCGGGCCGCCGCGCGAGCCAGGTTCCCCGCCGTGCCGCCGAAGTACCGCTTCCGATCGAGCAGCGCCACGGAGGTGTCCGGCCGCGGCAGCTGGGAGACGGTGAGGATGTGGTCCATGACCACATGCCCGAACGCGCCGACGAAGTTCCTCACGCCCACCGGTCCATCTCCCGCTGCACGTCGGCAAAGGTGTCGAAGGGGATGAACTCCATTGCCTCCTCACGGCACAGGTCCGCGAGCTCCTTCTTCGCGAACACGACGTCGGCCTCCACCGCGGGGCAGAGGTCAGAGTGCCCGTCTCCGACATAGGCGACTTGGTAGCCCTGGGTCCGGAGCTCGAAGAGACGCAGGAGCTTGCAGGTGCCGCACAGGGTGCAGGTCGGGTCCGCGTAGGGGTGCGAGATTCGGACGTGTCCCTCCTCGAAGACGGCCCGGTTCGTGCGGACCGGGACATCGATCCGCCACTTGCGTAAGAGGGGATGGAGGTAGACGTCGAGTCCCTCGCTCACGATCTCGAGGCGGATGCCGCGGGCCCGGCAGTACGCGGCGAACGGTGGGAACGTCTCGTCCAGCCGGACGTGCTCGTCGACGAACCGGAGGACATCCGCCTCCTTCGCGCGGACCAGGGCGAACTGGCGGACCATGGCCTCCCGCGTGCCAATCTTCCGCGCCCGGTGCTCCTCCTCGATGTCCCACCACTCGGGCGGGGCGAACTCCTCGAGGATGTCCTCCGCCACGTCCGTCTGGGTGACCGTCCCGTCGAAGTCAGTCAGGACTGCGCGCTTCACGTGCCCCCTCGGGGTCCGCGGAGGATCAGGTTCCCTCGTGCCACGACTCCAGGTACTTCTTCTGCGCCGCGGAGAGGGAATCGATGTGGATGCCCAGGCTCTTCAGCTTGAGCTGGGCCACTCGGTCGTCCAGGGCCTCCGGCACCGCGTACACCCGCGGCTCGAGCTCGCGCGCGTGCTTGGCGAGGTGGGCCGCGCTCACGGCCTGGATGGCGAAGCTCATGTCCATGATCTCCACGGGATGTCCCTGTCCCGCGGCGAGGTTCACGAGCCTCCCTTCCGCGAGGAGGTAGACCCGCTTTCCGCCGGCGAGCGTGTACTCGTCCACGAACTCGCGCACCCGGCGCTTCCCTTTGGCGGCGCCCTGCAGATCCTTGAGGGAGATTTCGTTGTTGAAGTGCCCCGCGTTGGCCAGGACGACGCCGTCCTTGAGCGCGGCGAAGTGCTTCGCCGTGACGACGTCCTTGTCGCCGGTGGCGGAGACGATGAAGTCGGCGACCTTCGCGGCCTGGGCCATGGGCAGCACCTCGTAGCCGTCCATGGAGGCCTCGATGGCCCGGACGGGGTCGATCTCCGTGACGATCACGCGGGCGCCCATCCCCTTCGCGCGCATGGCGATCCCCCGACCGCACCAGCCGTACCCCGCGACGACGAACGCCTTGCCCGCGATGAGCAGGTTCGTCGCGTTCATGATCCCGTCGAACGTGCTCTGCCCGGTCCCGTATCGGTTGTCGAAGAGGTGCTTCATCTTCGCGTCGTTCACGTCGATGACCGGGAACCTGAGCTCTCCGTCCTTCTCCATGGAACGCAGGCGGATGACCCCCGTGGTGGTCTCCTCGTTCCCGCCGCGGACGCGGTCCAGGAGCTCGCGGCGCTTCGTGTGGAGCAGGAAGATGAGGTCCGCCCCGTCGTCGATGACCAAGTCGGGCTTCAGGTCGAGGACCTTGTGGAGGCTCTCGTAGTACTCCTCCGTGGTCTGCCACTTCTTCGCGTGCACGTCGAGGCCATGGACTTCCTTGAGGGCGGCGACCACGCTGTCGTCCGTGGACAAAGGGTTACAGGAGGCCAGGCGGACGTCGGCTCCGGCCTCCCGCAGGGTGAGCGCGAGGACGCCCGTCTTTGCCTCCGTGTGGAGCGCCATGCCAATCCGCAGGCCGTTGATGGCCTTGGACCGCCGGAGCTCCCCCCGGACCGCGGCGAGGACGGGCATGTGGTCCCGCGCCCACTCGAGGCGTCGCGCACCGCGCTCCGCGAGTTCGGACATCACGGCGCCGATGCCTCGGTTCTCATTTCAGCCTTGCGGTGTCACGCTCCGGTTCCGGACCGCGTCCGCGACGAGGCACACGACCCCGAGGCCGAGGGCGCCGTAGAACGCGGCGTCCACGGGCCACGCCGCGTGGACGTCCGAGGGCGAGGAGACCTGCCAGTACTCGATGCCGAGCACGGTCTTCTCGAGCACCGCGGGCATGTAGACGGTCTCACCGGGCGTGATTGCGGGGCGGGCATCCCCTTGGACGTACACGGGAACCGGGTTGTTCGGGTCTCCGCTGTGCATCCAAAGCACGGTGACAGACGGCCCGAAGACTTGAGCGTAGCTCACGTTGTCGATTCTCTCGTGGATCGTGATTGTGGCACCGACCGCGTAGCCCAGGAACCCGTTGCCCTGCTCGTCGGCGCGAAGCTGGGACCCGCTCACGGAGGTGAGGGGCCAGTACGCCACGGCGAGGACCAGGCCCACGAGGGCGAGGACGACACCCACAATCGCGAGTCGCTTCATGGTCTGGGTACCTCCGGATGTGCTCTTCGCGGGCATCCGTCAAGAACTTTCTTCGTTGCACAGGGGCACGGGCGCCCTGGAACGTACCTCGGCTCACGCTTCGTTCCAGGGACGCCGCGAAATGCTCAGCGGCCGATGGGACCCGACGTGCTCATGGGGGCTTTGGTGGGTTTCTGGCTCCCCGGTCTCCATCCGTCCTTCACGGAGATGGCGGGCGTCCCAGCGTCGCCCGGTATGCCGGGCACGCACCGGCCGGCGCCCTCGTGCCCCCCCGGCCCGGGGCCAAGGATTTTGTCCCACCGAAACCATGGGGCCGTCCCTCGGTCATGCCATGGCACTCAAGGACAAGCTCCGGGTCGGATGCAGCGGCTGGGGCTACGACGACTGGCTCGACAGCTTCTATCCGAAGGACACCCCCAAGTCGGAGTACCTCCCCCTGTACGCCAGGGTGCTCGACTGCGTCGAGGTGGACTCCTCGTTCTACCGCAACCCGGGGCCCGCGACGACGAAGTCCTGGTACAAGGCCACGCCGCCGGGGTTCCTATTCACGATGAAGATGCCCAAGCGGATCACGCACGAGAAGAAGCTCCGCCAGGTATCGGAGAACCTGGGCTGGTTCTACGCCTCCGCGAAAGAGCTGAAGGAGAAGTGCGGCTTCCTCGTGGCCCAGCTGCCCCCGTCCATCAAGTACGACCGCGACTGGACCGTGATGCAGGAGTTCGTGAAATCCCTGGACGCGTCCTATCGCCACGCAATCGAGTTTCGGCACGCGTCGTGGTTCCGGGAGGACGTGTACGACCTCCTCCGGGACCGCAACGTGGCCATGGTCTGGACGGAGAACCAGTACCTGCGCAGCCCCTCCGCCGTGACGTCGGACTCCATCTACCTCCGGATGGTCGGCGACCGCGAGATCACGGAGTTCCACGAGGTCCAGAAGGACAAGTCCGCCGAGATGCGCGCGTGGTACAAGGAGCTCGAGGACGCCGCGGACTCCGTGAAGGGGGCCATGGTCTTCTTCAACAACCACTACGCCGGATTCGGGCCCGGGAGCGTGAACGAGTTCCGTCGGCTCGCAGGCCTCATGGAATACGAATTCCCCGCGGCCGGCGCCGGCGCGGGCCAGAAGAGCCTGGTGGACTTCGGGTGACTCCGTGGCCGGGAGGGTCCGCGTGTCCCGGGACGGATTCGCGGTCCGTGGGCCTGACCCATCCCTGGGAGGGCTGATCGGGTGAAGCCCCCCGCGGAGAGCCGAACGAGGGTCATCTTCCACGTGGACATGGACGCCTTCTACGTCAGCGTGGAGCGGCGCGAGCATCCCCATCTCACCGGCGAATCGGTGATCGTCGGTGCGGACCCGAAGGAAGGGAAGGGGCGCGGCGTCGTCATGGCCTGCAGCTACGAGGCCCGCGCCCTGGGCATCCGGAGCGGCATGCCGATCAGCCTGGCCTGGAGGAAGCTCCCCCACGCCGTCTACCTGCCACCCAACTATGACTTGTACGGCTCCGTGTCCGAGAGCGTCATGGACGTGCTGCGGGAGCATGCGGACATCTTCGAGCACCTGAGCATCGACGAGGCCTTCCTGGACGTGACCTCCAGGGTGAACGGATTCGACGGCGCGGTGGACTATGCGCGACGGGTGAAGGCGGCGATCCGGGAGAGGGAGGGTCTCGCGTGCACGATCGGCGTGGCGCCGAACAAGTCGACCGCGAAGATCGCGTCGGACCTCGCGAAACCGGACGGCCTGCGAGTCGTCCGCCCGGAGGAAGTGTCATCCTTCCTCGCCCCGCTCCCCGTGACGCGCATCAGCGGCGTGGGGACGAAGACCGCGCAGCTCCTCGAGCACGCAGGCGTCCAGACCATCGGCCAGCTCGGTGCGTTCCCGGGCAGCGAGCTCAAGAAGCTCCTCGGGAAGAACGCGGTGTGGCTGTGGGGCATCGCGAGGGGGATCGAGCAGATGCCCGTGGAGGAGCGCCCGGATCCGAAGAGCATCAGCGTCGAGCGGACGTTCGACCGGGACGTGGCCGAGTGGTCCGTCGTCCTCGGGACCCTGGACAGCATCGCCCACAACGTCTACCTGCGCGCCAAGGGTCAGGGCGCCTCTTTCCAGACGGTCGGCATCAAGATTCGGTTCGAGGGCTTCCAGACCCATCTTCGGGAGCGGAAGCTGCCGAGCCACATCCTCGACGAGGCGGCCCTGGCCCAGGTGGCTCGGGATCTCGCGAGGGAGTTCGAATCGCGGGGACGCAAGGTGAGGCTCCTCGGCATCCGGGTGACGGGCCTCGTCCGGCCGAAGACCCGGCAGCCCACGCTCACGGCCTTCGACGACTCCAAGGCCTGACCCAGCGGATCACTTGGCCATGGGCACGAGGAGGGGCGGGGCGCCCTTCTCCTCGCGGAGGGCCTCGCCGAGGATGCCGATCCCCTTGCGGATGTTCGGGTCGCTGGGGAAGCTGAAATTCAGGCGCATGTGGTTGACCTCGGGCTGGCCCGCATAGAACCCGTGGCCCGCGACGTAGATGACGCCCTTCTGGGCGGCGCGGGGGAGGAGGGCCTTCGTGTCGATGGTCGGATCCACCGTGGCCCACAGGAACAGGCCGCCTAGGGGCCGCGTCCACTCCGCGTTGTCCGGCCACGTCTCCTTCATGGTCGCCAGCATGACGTCCCGCTTCCGGCGGTACAGCTTGCGGATCCGGGGCAGGTGCTTCTTCATGAGCCCGAGACTCAGGTACCGCTCCGCCACGCGTTGCCCGAAGCCGTTCGTAAAGAGGTCCACTCCCTGCTTGGCGAGGGCCATCTTGCCCATGAGATCCGCCGGACCGTGCGCGAAGCCCACGCGGAACCCCGGGGCGAGGACCTTGCTGAAGCTCCCCAGGTAGATCACCCAGCCCTCCTTGTCTAGGGAGGCGATGGGCGGGACGGGGTCCCCCTCGAACCGCACGTCGTAGTACGGGTCGTCCTCGATGATCGGGATCTCGTACTCGGCCGCGAGGTCGACCAGGGCTCTCCGGCGACGGAGGGACGTCGTCACCCCGGTCGGGTTGTGAAACGTCGGGACGATGTAGAGGAACTTGGGCTGGATGCGGTCCATGGCCAGGGCTTGCAGGTTCTCCTCGAGGACGTCGGGCAGGATGCCCTCGTTGTCCGTCGGGACGCCGTGGTACGTGGGTTGGTAGATGCTGAGCGCGGTGAAGATGCCCAGGTACGTGGGCTGGGTGACCATGGCGATGTCGCCGGGGTCCAGGAACACCCGGCCGAAGAGCTCCAGGGCCTGCTGCGCGCCGTGCGTGACGATGATCTGGTCCGCCTTCGCCGGAATGCCGCGGGACGCCAGCATGGTCGCGAGGGCGTTCTTCAGGAGCGGGTCACCCGGGGTCGGCCCGTACTGCAGGGCCGGCGTGTTGTCCTCGTGCAGGAGCTCCTCGAAGATGACCCGGAGGTCCTCCACGGGGAACGCCTCGGGGCTCGGCAGCCCGCCGCCGAAACTGATCACGGTCGGGTCCTGGGAATACTTCAGCAGCTCCCGGACATCGGACGCCTTCAGCAGCCGGGCTCGCGCCGAGAACAGGGGTTCGAGGTTGGGCGCCATGGCGATCGGATGAAGATAGGTCGCCCCTTGCCTCTGAATCAATCGCATATGTTGTAACGTTGAGACGCCGTGTCACGACCCGGAGTCAATGGGTCGCGCGATTTCGGCCGTCCGACGCGGCGAGGACGCGGCCCGTGACCCCGCGCGATTCGTCCGAGGCGAGATACACGAAGACTTCCGTGACCTGATCCGGCTTCTTCCCCGCGAAACCGGACATCTTCGTGGCCACGAGGCCCGGGTTGACGACGTTGACGCGTTGAGGGAGTTCCGCCGCGAGCTGGGCGGACAAGCCTTCGAGGGCCCACTTGCTCAAGGAGTACGGGAAGTAGCCGGACGCGGGCCCGCGGGCGAGGCCCGAAGTCACGTTGATGATCGACCCGTCCCGCGGCATGTGGGGCGCGAGGTGCTTCACGAGGAGCCACGGCCCCCGAACGTTCACGGCCATCGTGCGGTCGAAGTCCTCCACGGTCGCGCGGACGGCGCGGCCCAGACCCTCGTAGATCCCCGCGTTGTTCACGAGGACATCGATTGTCCGCAGCGCCGTCACGCAGGTCCGGGCCGCCTCCTCGATCTGGCCCGCATCGGTCAGGTCGCACGGGACCACGACGGGCTCTCCTTTCCGATCCCGGATGGCCGCCCGGGTCTCCTCGAGCTCCTTCTTCGTGCGCGCGAGGAGGGCCACGCGGGCTCCCTCGGAGGCGAATCGCTCGGCCACGGCGCGCCCGATCCCCCGTCCCGCCCCCGTGATCACCGCGGACCGGCCCTCGAGCCTCATCCGCCCGACCTCCGGAGCCGCGGCAGGAACCTCCCCGTGCGCGCCATGTACGCCTCGTACGCGGCTCCGAACCCCTGGGGGGATCGCAGCAGGTCCTCCTCGAGCCCCGCCCGGTAGCGCGCCAAGACGGCGAGGAGGAGTGCGAGGAGGATGAGCGGCAGGCTCAGGAAGACGAGGGCGAGCCCCACGACCAGGGCGACCACCGCGGTGTACGTGGGGTGGCGGATCCACGCGTACGGGCCTTCCTGGACGAGCCGGTGGCCTTCCATCACCCGGATGGAGACCGTCATGAACCGCCCCAGGGTGCGGAAGGACCATACCGCGAGGCCGCCCGCCAGGAACCACACGAGGAGTCCCAGCATCTGGATCCCCGCGGAGCCGGGGAAGTCCCCGAAGAGGGGCCACGCATAGAACGCTTGGGGCATGAGGACGACACCGAGCGTCCAGAGCTGGGCCACGCCGATCGTGCCGAGCCAGAGCGCCTCCGTGCCCCGCGCGGGGTCTCGGGCCGCCACGGTCGCGCCCCGCGGGGCCAGGACGGACCGCCCGTACATGGCGGCCGCTGCGAACGGAGCGAGGAAGAGCAACCCTCCCACGATCCGGACCGTTCCCGCGTCCAGCATGGGACGTGCCGATGCGGCGGAGGCTAATGGGATTGCGCGTCAGTTCAGCGGGTTGGCCTCCCGGATCTCGTGGACCACCTTGAGGCCCATGCGGCCCATGAGCCTGAGGCTCTCCGCGGGATCGAGGCACTCGGGCGCGATCACACCCTTCTGCGTGATCTGCCCGCGGAGGAGCTGCGTGGCGAAGACCGCGGCGCCCGTGCCGACCAGGTACGCGGTCGCGTTCGAGCCGTATCGGCGCGAGGCGTCCTCGTGCCGCATGCCCGTGTAGAGCCGGTGCATCACCCGCCGGCCGTCCTTCAGCCCGTCGATTTCGACGACGATCATCGCGGTGCCCTTCACCCGCCCCGCGAGGTCCATCGGCCGCGGAAGGACGCTCATGAGCATCTTCCGCGGGGAGACCTGGGCCCCCTCCACGGTCACGGGTTCCTCGCCCAGGAGACCCAGGCGGTGGATCGTGTTCAGCACTTCGTAGGTCGCGTCGTCGATGGCCAGCTTGAGGTCCGCGTACCGAAGGCCCTTGCCGATGAACTTGCCCAGGGTCTCCGGCTCCTCGTGGTCCATGAGGTAGACGGGCTGCGGGCCCACGGGTTCGGGGAACGGGTAGATTTCCTTGCCGCTCCAGGGCGGCGGGCGAACGAGCCTCCCCTCCTCGAAGTAGAGGCCCGGGCTGAAGACCTCCACGAGGAATGTCTCCGGCGACCAGACCACGGGGAGCGGGGTGTCCGGGGACGAGGCCGTGTCCCCGTCCCGGATGCGGATTGCGTTCACGGACTCGAGCGCATCGGCCCCGGCGCGGGCGAGCACG
>DUJI01000103.1 GCA_013329855.1 Thermoplasmata archaeon
GAGGCCCGCTGAGCTGCTAGTGGCGGTCCGGCTTGCGCGGTTCCTGACCGTTTGAGTGCCCTAGATCCATCGACGTTGGGCCGCAGGAAGGGCTATGCCCGGACGGGTCGATGCCGCGCTAGCATGCAACGAGCTTGGAGGGCCGGGCGGGTGCGGGCCACGAGATGGGCACGGCTCAAGGTCCACGTCGTTTTCATTGCAGCATACCTCGGATTGGGGCTGGCCCTCCTCTTCAGCCTCGACACGCGCTCGGCCCTGATTGCATGGGCGCTCCTGTTCCTCCCCTTCTTCGCGGTATTCTACTACCTCGCGGCCCGGACGGCATGGGAAAGCCCGAAGGACTTCGTCTGCCCCACCTGTCAGCAGTTCATTCCATTCGACGCCGAGCAGTGTCCGTTGTGCGGATACCGGCCCGTTGCTGTGCCTGATGGAAACCCTGTCCAGGTTACCGCCCGTAAGGTCCCCAAAGCCAAGTGATACGGTGGGCCCAAACGATCGCACAACTCCAGCACACCGAGCGAAGGTGCTCCCGCCCCCGTTCCCCGAAGCCGGCAAGCGGCCGGAAGGGCTATGGCAAGACGAGCAGATGCGCTCAGGGGAAGGGTATGACAATCCGGGGACAAAGGACCGCGTTGCCTCCGCCCTTGGTGGAGCTGGGTAACTCCGGCTTGAAGCTCTCGAAGCTGGGTTTCGGGACGTACGACTTCGGCGTCAAGTCGAATCACATCACTCCGGAGCAAGGTGGCCAGATTCTCGCCGGGGCCTTCGAGCTTGGGATCAACTTCTGGGACACGTCGGATGACTACGGCAGCCAGGCACACGTCGCCTCGGCCTTGCGACACGTTCCGAGAGGGGAGGTCGTCGTCTCCACGAAGACGAGCGCCCGCAGCGCCGCGGCCGCTGCCCGGAGCCTCGACCGCTCCTTGAAGGAACTCGGAACGGACTACGTGGACATCTTCTTCCTCCACTACGTGGAATGGGGCTGGGTCGACGGGTGCCGGAAAGTCGTGAAGGATCTCGCGGACGTCAAGGCCTCGGGCAGGGCCAGGGCCACCGGGCTGTCCACGCACAGCGTCAAAGTGGCTCAGGAGGCCAGCACGATGGAGGGGGTGGACGTGGTCTTGGCGGTGTGTTCCAACGCGAAGAGGGCCGTCCTGCAGGCGCTCCCGGAAAACGTGCCCCTGGAGGACGGCTCCATGGACGAGATGCTGGAGGCGGTGCACCGGATCCACAGGGCGGGCAAAGGCACTGTGGCCATGAAGGTGCTCGGGACGGGCGCTCCCGTTCTGGTCAAGGACTACCGTTCGTCCATTGCGTCGGTCTCCCGGCTCCGCTTCGTCGACGCACTCCTCGTTGGGATGAAGGACCTCGAGCAGGTCCGGAAGAACATCGCCGCCATCGCGGCGTGAGTGCGGGTGCCGAGTCGAAGAGCTCTCGGCCGGACCGTTGAGAAGACCTCAGGGACCCGCGTGCCTTTTCCGAGCGGAGGGGCTCTGCCACGATGGGCCAACGAAAGGTCCGCAAGCAACTCAGTCAAGCGGAGCCAGACCGAGCTCGACGGTCTCCAGGAGATTCGGGCACGCGTGGCGTGTCATTCGTCCCCTACATGCTTCCCCGCCTGCTACGCTCTGTGGAGACGCGTTCCACCGAGAGTCTCCCCTTACTCCATCGCCAGCCGGCCCGGCCGAACCTCAGGTCTTCGCGTCGCCGAGCCGGTCCAGCGCCTGGTAGGCCCTCAGGACGTCCTTCTCCTCGGTCACGAACAGGAACGAGTGAGGCGGTCCGTAGCTCAAGACGTAGTACACGTTCACGTCGTTCATCGCGAACTCCGTCCCGATCGACCCGATGATGCCCGGCGTCGTCAGCGCGGCATCGGACAGGGCCACGGTCAGTTCGGCAAGGCCACTGAGCGTCCGCACAATGTGGCGGTGGGGGACCGCCGCCGTGAGCTTGCCCAAGTTCTTCGCGTCGATGAAGACGGACACGGAGTCCACCCCCGAGATGATCTGGAGGTTCTCCCCTCGCGCCGGTCGGATTTCCCCGGAGAACTTGGCCAGGAGCGTGGGGATCTCGGGCGCGTTCTTCATGGTCACCGCGACGATCTTGTTCTTCAGCGTCAGCTTCGTGATGAGTCTGGCCACGCCTTCCTGCTTCGCGGACGCGGTCCGCACGGGATACCTTCGGGTGGCGCTGATGATCGCGTCGAGGGAGTGCGCGTCGCCCTCGGCGCGTTGGATGTAGCGCGCCAGGGCCCGGATGTTGATGAGCCCCCGCGCCAGGCCCTTTCGGATGGCCGCATCCCCTTCGATGGTCCGCCGCACGGCTTCGCTCGTCTCGCGTGTCGAATTCGCCATGTTTGTGTCTCTCGCTCCCTGTCTAGCGCATTCCTGCCATAAGGGCCTTCCGTCCTCCGGGTTCCTTCGGCGGCATGCCTCGATACATCGACGTGCATAGCAACTTGAAAGGAGTCAAGCTGAGTGACGTGAAGGAAGCGCATGCGAAGGACCTCCAGGTGCAGGACAAGTACGGCGTGAAGTTCCTGAGGTTCTGGGTGGACGAGGGCCAAGGCACGATCTTCTGCCTCTCGGACGCGCCGGACCGGGAGGCGCCCCGGAAGGCCCATGACGACGCCCACGGGCTTCTCCCGGACGAGACGTACGAGGTGCTCGAGGGGGCCTGAGCCGATGGACCGGACGAACGGAACTCTCGCGGTGGCTCTGGCCGTGGTCTTCATCCTCGGCGCGTTCCTCGCGGTCCCCCTCGCCGCACGGGCCGCGGGGCCTTGCGAGGAAACCGCGTACGCCAACGGCCAGCTCTTTTGCATCCACGTGACCAAGATCATCGCGAACCCCAGCGCCGGCCTCCTGGCCACGGCCGAGCCGATCTACATCGCCGCGTACTTCCCCTTGCCCTCGGGCTGCGACACGAGCAACCCGTCCACCTGCGCGCCGGAGGCCCTGCCCTCCGGATACCAGCCCCTCTGCAACCCGTGCTTCCACGGCGGCGCGCTGGACGCCTTCCCCTACCATGACCACGTCATGGAGGGCGCTCCGGGCTTCGGGACCCAAGGCACCGTGGATGCGATGAAGGGCCCGTGGGTCCTGATTGTCGCGGCGTACGACCCCGCGTACAGCAACCAAGCGGGATTCACGCCGTTCAAGAGCACCGCGGGCATTGCCGCCGGCGAGTTGGCCGGGGACTTCCAAGCCATCCACCCGGGTGCGGTGAATCCCTACGAGATCAACACGGGGGTCGTCCTCATCTTCGGCGTCCAGCCGCTCGGGTAGACGCAAGACCACCTCGCCACAGAACTCGGTTCCCCGCGCCCTTTCCAGAGCGGGGGAACCCCCTTTTCCGACGCGCCACGGGAAGGGACTAGCGGCCCGCCTCGTGCTCCTCCACGGCCTTCGCGAAGATGTCCACTCCCTTGTCCGCCAGTTCCTCGGTGAGGACCAGGGGTGGCAGGAACCGCACCACGTTGTTGTAGTGTCCGCCCAGCTCGACGATCAGCCCTTGGGAGTAGCACCGTCTCCGGACGTCGCGGGCGATGTCCTCCGCCGGTTTCTTCGTCTTCTTGTCGTGGACGAACTCGATGCCGATCATCAGGCCCCGTCCGCGCACGTCCCCCATGTGGCGGCTGCGTCCCTGGGCCTCCTCCAGCCGCTTCAGCATCCGCGCGCCCAGGCTCCGCGCGTGCTCGGGAAGACGGTGCTTCTCCATGAACTGGATCGCGGCGTGCCCGGCGGCCATGGCCACGGCCTGCCCCCGGAACGTCCCGATGTGGGATCCCGGCGGCCAGGTGTCGTACTCGTCCCGGCAGACGCAGGCGGAGAGGGGATAGCCGATGCCCCCGAGTCCCTTGGAGAGGGTCATCAGGTCGGGCGTGGTCCCGGAGTGCTCGCAGGCGAACATCGTCCCCGTCCGCCCGAGACCGGCCTGGATCTCGTCCATGATGAGGGGGACCGCGTAGTCGTCCGCGATCGTGCGCAACTCGGCCACGTACGCGTCGGGCGGGACGATCGACCCTCCCTCTCCCTGGATGGCCTCGACGAGCAGCGCGGCGGGCGTGACGATCCCGGAATGGGGGTCCTCCAGCATGTGCCGCACATACTCCGCACACTGCATGCAGCAGTCGTCCGGCGATCCGTCCGCCTTGCCGAAGGGGCAACGGTAGCAGTACGCGTAGGGCGCGAAGTGGACCTCGGGGAGGAGGGGCAGGAAGTTCTCCTTGAACTTCTTCCCGCTGCTGAACGAGAGCGCGCCTGAGGTCATGCCGTGGTAGCCCCCCTCGAAGGCGAGGACCCCGATCCGCTTCGTGTGGAACTTGGCGAGCTTCACGGCGGCCTCCACGGCGTCCGAGCCCGTGGGCCCGCCGAAGAACACCTTGGAACGGTCCCTCATCCCTCCGGGCGCGATGGCCACGAGCTTCTGGATGAGGTCCAGCTTGGGCCGCGTCGGGAAGTCCAGCGCGTGGATCAGTTTCGTCTCCTGCGCGCGGACCGCGTCGAGCACGTCCGGGTTGCAGTGCCCGACGTTGAGCACGCCGGCGCCTCCGAAGAAATCGATGTACACGTTCCCGTCCAGGTCCTTGATCGTCGCGCCTCGGCCCTCCTCGAAGGCCACGGGGATCGCCTTGGAGTACGACACGACGTTGCTCTCGAACCGCTGCTGGAGCGCGAGGGCCTCCCGCGACCTGGGGCCGGGGACGGGGGTCACCATCTTGGGCGCGTCCGGATAGCTCAACTCCTCGAACCGCATGTCATCCCGCCCCCTGATACACCACGAGCTTGATCTCCGTCATCGCCTCGATGGCGAACCGGATCCCCTCGCGTCCGAGCCCGCTGTGCTTGAACCCGCCGAACGGCATGAAGTCGACGCGGAAGTCCGAGGTCTGGTTGATGAGGACGCTCCCGTATTCAAGGCCCTGGACGCACTTCTGGGCGACGGCCAGGTCGTTCGTGAAGACGCCGGCCTGCAGGCCGTACGGCACCGAGTTGCTGAGCTCGATGGCCTCGTCGAGAGAAGAGATCCGGAAGAGGATCGTCACGGGCCCGAAAATCTCCTGTTGCGCGATTCTGCTCTTCGGGCTGACGCCCTCGAGGACGGTGGGCGGGTAGACGCTCCCCTGCCTTTCGCCCCCCGCCAGGACCTGCGCACCTCCCTGGATGGCCTCCTGCACCCAGTCCGCCACGCGCTGGGCCTCCCTTTCCGTGATCATGGGGCCGACGTCCGTGTCCTCGGAGAGCGGATTGCCAACCTTCAGCCGCCGGGTGGCCTCGAGGATCCGCTCCCGGACCTCGTCGTAGATCCTCGCATGGACGAGGACCCGCTGGGCGTGGATGCAGTTCTGGCCCTGGGACTCGAACGCGGCATCGACGACCTGGGGCACCGCGCGGTCCAGGTCCGCGTCTTCCCACAGGATCACGGGAGAGTTGCTGCCGAGTTCCATCGAGTACTTCTTGACCCCGCCCCGGCGGACGATCTCCGCCGCGGCCTCCGTGCCGCCGGTGAAGGACACGACCTTGATCCGGTCCTCGCGGAGCAGCTCCCGGACGGGTTCGCTGTCTCCCCGGGCGACGAGGACCTGGGCGCACTCGTCCGGGAGGCCTGCCGACCGGGTGAGGTCGACAAGGCGGATTGCGGAGAGCGGCGTAAGGAGGGAGGGCTTGAGGATCGTCGAGTTCCCGGACGCGATCGCCGGGCCGAGCTTGTGCGCGACGAGATTCAACGGATCGTTGAAGGGTGTGATCGCGAACACGACGCCGACGGGCTCTCGGACGTAGTAGGCGAACATCCCCTCTCCGCGGGGTTCCGCGTCGAACGGGACCGTCTCGCCGTGGATCCGCTTCGCTTCCTCCGCGGAGAACTTCATCGTGACGGCGGCCCGTCCCGCCTCCTTGAGCGAGTACTTGATCGGCTTGCCGGCCTCGATGGCGATTGTCTCGGCCAGCATCCTCGCGTTCTTCCGCAGGGATTCGGAGGTCGCCTCGAGGATCCGGGCCCGTTCGTGGACCGGCATTCTCCTCATCCTCTTCGATCCGACCAGCGCCTTGTTCAGCATGGCCCGCGCGGCCTCGACGCTCGTCTCCTCGAGCTCCTTGTGGACACGGTGGGTGAACTTATCCTGGACCTGGATCATGTCCGACGACCTCCTGAGGATCAGGAATCGCGGCTCGGGTTGTTCTCTCTTCGCCTCGGGCGCGCCCCTGCGAGTCGAAGACACGTCGTCCGGACGGAGCGGGGGAACTATCTAATCAGGGTTCCGCTCGTACAGTCACGTCGCGGTCCTGCGATGGGTTGTGACGTGTCCCGGAGATTCTGGGGCGGCACCGGGCGGGGAGGGCATCGTCCATGCAGCCCCGAGGTTCGGTCTCGTCGCGCCGAGGCAAAGCGGCCTAGAGATCCCAGTCCTCCCTTGCCCAGTAGTAAGGCCTGTACGCCTCGGGATCGATCTTCGTCAGGACCTCTCCTGCTGGAGTCGTCATGACGACGTGGGGGGAGTAGCCCGCGAGGACGATCTCCTCAATCGGGATTTCGTGGATGGGATCATGTTCGGACTTGCCGAAGGACAGCTGACCGGTCCCGACCTGCGGGCTCCCCCAGTCGATGTCGGGTTGCAACTTGATCAGGATGGGCGGGTATTCGAAGCCCCGGTTGGTGACGCTCCGAAACGCCTTGATCAGGTACACCGCGGTGGACGGGAACTGTCCCCCGAAGGGGCCCTCGAGCCGGACGCTCAACCGAAGGAGGCGGATTCCCCGCCGGACGCAGGTCCCGGTGACCGTGACTCCGTCGACCTCCAATCGGACCGACTCGGCGATCTTCTTCGGGTAGCCCGATCGCTCCCTCCCTTGGAACATCGCGGCATCGTTCGTGAGGGGCATCGAGACGCAGTAGTTGCCGACCTCCCCCTGGTACTGAGCCGAGAGGAACACGGCGGCCTCGACGTAGGCCGGACTGTAGTTCGTCTGGCGGAACTCCGCCACGTAGGCCGTGCCGGTCGGGACTGCCGCCGGTTCCAGCGGAGGAGGGAGCACCCTTCGGACCACGTCGGGATCCGTTCGGAAGATGGCCAGCAGCATGCGCACATCGCTTGCGATGGAGCCCCTCGAGAGTTGCTCCTCTCGCCGATCGAGTTCATCGCGCGCCCGGACAAGCCCCATGGTTCCCCGTGGCGTATCGAGGGCCGGACCTAAGAATCAACCGTCTATACCGCGGCCGATCCGCGCGACTCGGGCCGGGGGCGGTTTCCTGCCCCAGGCTCAGAGCCCGATGCTGTTGATCACGCCGCCGGAGTTCGCGTCGACGACCAGGGCGATCTTGCCCCCCTGATGCTCGTAGCGGGCGAACCAGATGGGCGCGTGGAGCAGCTCCACGTCCGCGGCGTTCACGTCGGAATGCAGCTCCTGGATCATGTGGTACTGCCGGTGCGCCTTCTCCGATTGGAGTTGCGCGACGAGCGCCTTGGCCTCGTTGCGGGCCCCGTCTTCGCCGACGTCTCCGTTCAGAATCTTCACGCTCTTGGGGACCTTCGTCACGTCGAAGAACGTGCGGTCCTCCAGGTTGAACTGGTAGTCCCGGGGCTGGTGCTCGAAGAGCGCCTTGAGCGCGACGACGGGGAAGTTGTAGTTGTCCGCGAACTCGTAGCTCTTCCTCGCGCCGCCTCCGCCGATCCCGCCGCCGCCCATCATGGTGCCCACCATGGTCCCGGCGACGAGCGGCCCGGCGAAGCCCATGCCGCCGCGACGGCCGCCCATGGCGCCGCCCATGAGGCCGAACAGCGCGGCCGTCGTCGCGATCTGCCCCGCCTCGACAGCCACGTCGCTCGCGATGATCGTGGTCCTCGCGGAGACGGAGACGATCCAGTACGGGACCAGGCTGAGGTTCATCTCCTCGAGCTTCGAGGTCTCCTGCAGGTGGCGGTGGAGGAGGCCGCGGTCCATCAGTTCGTGGAGCTTGGCCTCGACCCGGTCCTGGCTGCCGATCCGGATCGGGAGCATGGTCTGCTTCTCGATCCCCTTCCAGCCGGCGTTCGCCAGCGTCACCCCGGATCCGCAATACGGGCAGGTGATCACCATCTCGCCGAACTGGGGCGAAATGGGCGCGCCGCAGTTCGGGCACTTCAGGGAGGTGGCACCCGTGGGCGCGAGGACGGGCGCCGACGGGGCCGTGGGCTGCGCCGTAGCCGCAGCCCCGAGCTTCGTCCCGCACTTGATGCAGAAATCCGCATTATCCGGAAGCTGGGTGCCGCACTTGGGGCAGTACAAGGCCATCGCGTCTCCAGGTCACCCCTGACCCTGGGCGGTATTTGAGGATTCCCCCCGGCCCGTCCGTGGCGCGGAGGACCCCTCGTGCCCCTACGACGCGCGGCGGCCTTCCTTTGCGCAGGCTCCTCCCGGCATCCTCACGTACGCGGGTCGAAGAGACTCCGCGTCACCTGGAGGAGATGCTGGGTGTTCACCTCCCCCGTGAGTCGGCCGTCCGGGTCGACCACGGGGAAGTCGTTGAGGTGCTCGTCGACGACCATCCGCACGAGGTCCACGATCTTGGTCTCGCGGGTCACGGGCTTCGACCGATCCATGAATCCGCGGACGCCCTCGGACTGCATGTCTCGGACGAAGCGGAAGAAGGAGATGACTCCCGCGGGCCGCTCTCCGGCCCGATAGGCCACGAGCCGCATCAGGGTCTCGATCCCGATGACGCCCTTCAGCTTCCCGTCCCCGTCGACGACGTACGCCTTCCGGGTCGTCGAGGAGCGGAGGACGGCGTCCACCGCATCGCGGAGGGTCCCCTCCTCGGGGACGGTCTCCGCCTGGGTGACGATGACGTCGAACACGTCTCCGATCGCGGTCGCCGTCTCGAACCGTTCCGGGTCCTTCACATCGCCCTCGTACATGGACGCCTCACCCGCCACCCGCCGCGCCTCGCCGATCTCGCTCCCGATCGGGGCCCGACGGCGGCGGGTTCTGGGACCGATCCTCAAGATCGAGCGGGGCCTTCTTCTGGCTCGCCTCTCCGCCCTCTTCCATGTGGACATGCAGGGTGCGCTGGGGGAACGGGATCTCGATGCCCGCCTCCGTGAAGGCCCGGTACACCTCCGTGTTGAGGTAGTCCTGCACGGTGAACCGGTCGTCGCGGTTCTTCAGCCAGACGAGGACGAAGAAGTCGAGGCTCGACTCGCTCATCGCGTCGAAACGGAGGATGGGCTTGTAGGGGTCGTCCTGGAGGATGAGGGGCGACCGCGCGATGATTTCTTGGAGGATCTCCTTGACCTGCCGCGGGTCCGACCCGTAGCCCACGCCGAACGTCTTCATCACGCGACCCTTGTCCTGGGGGTTTGTGAAATTGGCCACCTTGTCGCTCACGAGCTTGTTGTTGGGCAGGGTCACGATGCTCGCGTCGGAGAAGCGGAAGAAGCGGGTCGTCCGCATCCCGATGTGTCGGACCTGGACCCAGTCCCCGTCGCTCAGGATGATCACGTCGCCCTCCTGGAAGGGGCGGTCCGTGAGGAGGAAGATCCCGCTGAAGAAGTTGGAGAGGGAATCCTGGGCGGCGAACGCGACGACCATGCTCGTGACCACGCCGCCGGCCACGAACAGGGTGAGGTCGATGTTCAGGTACCCGAGGAGGAGCCCGAGTCCCGCCAAGCCGATGATGACCACCCCGAGCTTCTCCACGATGGGGACGAGGACGTCGTCGATGTTGGATGCGGTCTTCTTCGCGATGCTGCGGCTGAGGCTGATCACGACGTCCCGGAAGAGGCGGTAGGCCACGTAGAGCCCGACCAGGGCGACGACGACCTGGTACACGCTGAGGGCGTCCGCCTGGACCCAGGACGGCAGGTACCGGTCTAGCGCGGAGAGGGACTGGATCGTGCCGTAGAGGACCAGGAGCACGAGGACCGGCGTCCGCAGGATCCGGATCGCGATGCGGCCCACGTCCGTCTTCGTCCGCTCCCCCAGCTTGCGCAGCAAGGGGACGAGGATCAGGAGGACGAGCCCGGCGAGACCGGCCCAGAGGACGATATCGAGGAGGAACACGCCCCCCTCGTTGTCCAGCGGGGACGGGAGGGGATTGGGGAAGAGGCCGAGGACCTGCTTCTCGGCGAAGGTGCCCGGGATCGTGACGGTCGCCGTGCGGGCAGCGAGGTAGATGATCGCGCCGTCCTCTAGGACGGTGAAGATCACGTTGACCGTGACGGACGCCGCGGCCTCGATCCGATCGGGAGCCTGCACGGTCACCCGGATGGCCACCGCATGGGACGGCGTGAGGTTGGCCACCTGGGACGGTGATGCCGCGACCGTCCAGCCCGCCTCGGCGCTCGCGTTGACCGTGACGTCGTACGGGATGACGTCCACGTTACGGACGGTCCAGTTGAACGAGGTCGCTTCTCCCGGGGCCAGGGTCTTCTGATAGGTGTCGATGGACAGGATCTGAACAGGGTCCTGACCCCTCGCGGAGAGGGCCGCGGCTAGGAGCAACGCGGTGATGAGAACGGTGGAAAGGACGATCCCGCGGCGCACGGGTACCCGATGAGGTCATCTGCAATAAGACCTTCGTTCATGCAGCAGGTTCGAGAACCTGGGGGAGGCCGCGCACGGGCCGCTCTCGGAGAACATCCGGCTGCGCGGCGGATTGCATGCGCCCCCGTGCGGACGTCGATGCGAGGAGCCGCGGCATCGTCCGGTCGCCATTGCGACGCTCTTACTCGACGGCGCTCGCGCGCGGTTTCATGGGAAGAAAAAGGACCTCCGCGATGGGCTCGCGGAGGCGTGCTGTCCCCATGCGTGGGGGAATGAGGGTTGGTTCAGTGTGGCTGTTGCGCTGGCATGGCCGGCTCGGCCTTCGCGGCCGGCGGGGTCGTGGTCGCGGCTTGGGCAGGCGGCGTAGGCCCGGTGGGCTGCGGTACGGTGTTCAGCCGGAACCGCACGGCGATCCGCGCGCCTTCTTGAGCGGCGAGCTGCTCGAGGACGGCCTTGTTCAGCCAGATTTCGCCGTAGTTCTTGTGGGCGGGCTCGACCCGCACGTCCGCCTTGCGCGCCCCGTGGTAGAGGCTCGCGAGGAGCCCCTTCTGGGGTTCGAAGATCTTCGCGAGGTGTTCGGAGACCCGCCCCGCGTCGACGGGGACCTGCTCGTTCATCTTGGCCTTCAGCCGGCGCGTCGAGAGGTACGAGTCCGCGATGGCGGCGTCCTCCTTCCGGAGCTCCTCGCCGACCTTGCGCCGAACCTCCTCGGTGGTAAGGCCCTCCGAGGGCTGGATTCTCTCGGCCACTCGCTTCGCGACCTCTTCCTTGGCCCCGGCCCGCGTCATGGACTCCTCGAGCTTGGAGCGGCTGAATTCTTGCATCTCACCGGAGCGCTTCTTCACATTGGTCATGATCTCACTCGGGTCCTTCTGGTCATCGAACGTTCATCAAGGTTCCTCTGTCACGGAGGCGAGTTCCTCCTCCAGGAGATCCGATGCGGCGACCCGCGCCCCCGCGGCCCGACGGCCGGGGAAGCCCGCGGCTCCCGTCTACGGGTGGGGCACGCCCGACACGGGAGTCGCCGCCCTCCAGATATGCCGCGCGACGCGGAGCATCGCCGTGGCGATGGCCGAATCGTCCGTCCAGATCGCGACATCCTCCCCGCGGTTCGGGGAGCGGTCGTCCGGGATCGGATGGCTCAGGAGGAACTCCCGACCGTCGGCCACATGGAGGGCGACGGGCATGGGGAAGTCGATCCCGCGGACCTGGGCGAACTCGGACATCCCGAGGACGCTTTCCCGGTTCTCCGGGGTGAGATGGAAGGCGTACCGGACGGAGACGCCCGCGCGCGTCCTCTCCCGGAGGGTCGTCCCCAGGGCGCGGGCCAGCCGCCACGGGCTGTTCGCGGTCCCGATCCCCAGGATCTCGTGCTGCGCCCGAGCATACATCTCGTCCGTCCGCGAGGCCACGTTCCGCCGGCCGTAGAGGGCCTCGAACCGGCCGCGCTGCGCGGGCAGAATCTCCTCCATGACGGCGAACTCACGGGAGATTCCCTCGAGCGACTCTTCGAGGGTTCGTGCCCGTCTCCGCTGCTCCTGGGCCACCTTCCGTAGGTACGCGGCCAAGGGCACGGGCCGGTACCGCAGCGGTCGCTCGGGCAGGACCTTGGTGAGCCCCTTCTCGTGCAGCTGCTGGAGGACGGAATAGACGCGGCTCCGAGGGACGTGCGACACCGCGGGGATCGCGGCCGCGGTCGTGCTGCCCAGCTCGAGGAGGGCCAGGTAGACGCGGGCCTGGTATTCCGTGAGGCCGTACCCCCTCATCCGCTGGATGCGTTCCTGATTGACCGGGATCCCGTTCCCCCCTGTCGCCTCGGCGTGGGCGTCCGGATGCGGAAGGAAGGACGACCTGTTGAGGGTTTGGGTTCTGGATGCGCGACGCCGTCGATGCCTCCCCCGGCAGGGACCTAGGCTTCGCGGCTCCCCTCGCGGGGGAAGGTCTGAGGGAGGGGCGCTCCTCCGCCCCAACCCGATCCGCGTGGCGGGGTCAGGGACCTCTGGATCGGGTGCGCGGGGGCGGCGTGCGGCGGGCCGCCGTGGACGGCGGCTTCTCGCTGATCTGGAGGTCGTCCACGTCCAGGTCCTTGAAGAGCTCGAGCACCTGCGTGCTGTAGACGGCGGGGCGGGGCGCGGCCGCCTCGCGGCCCAGGGCGCGCTCCGCAGAGACGACGCCCACGGTCGTCGCGATCACCGTGAGGAGGATGATGAAGAACGCGGCGTTCAGGAACTGGGTCTCGTACGGCGCGAGGATGGAGGCGTAGTAGACGTCCCCGGGCGCGGACGGCGCGAGGAAGGAAGGGATCGTGAACGGCAGGGACGCGAGCACCGCGGCGGCGAGGCCCCGGCCCATGACGGACCACAGCAGCCGCCGCTCCGCGGGCGGCTTCCGGTGGACCCGCGCCGTTGCCCGGGACACGAGGACCCGGACCCCGATGATCCCGAGGAACACGAGGAGGATGCCCAGGAGGAACAGCCAGAAGGTCCCGTTGAGCATGTCGAGCAATGGAACCTGGGTCGTCACGGCCCAGGCCCCCGTGAACTGGAGGGAGAAGACGATGCCGAGGAACACGAAGAAGAACGTGCGGACCACGAAGGCGATCTCCCCGTGGAACTGCTTGATCCGCTCGTCCACGACGAACCGGGACTTCAGGTTCAGGTGCCGCTCCAGGGTCACGTGGTTCCCGAGGATGAGCCCGAACGTGAACGCCGCCATGGCGCCGCTTCCCCCCGCCAGCTCCCCCGTCGCGTAGACGACGAAGAGGAGGGCGATCGTGAGCATGTACGAGAACGGCTTGTCCTCGAGCTTCCTCAGGAGGAGGAACCAGCCCAGCCCGAAGGCCGACCCCACCGCGATCGCGACGAGGAAGGACTGGCCCAGGCTCGCGAAGACGGGCAGGACGGACGCGCCCGGTCCCTCGCGGAGGAACTGGATGAGCGCGAGGACCGTGACGACGCACAGGACGTCCGTCAGGACCGACTCGAGGGTGAGGACGATCTTCGTCTCCTCGCTGGCCCGCAGGGGCCGCACGACGCCGATGACCACGGCGCTGCTCGTTCCCCCGAGGATGGCCCCGAGGAGGAGGCCCACGGGCCACGGGTACCCCAGCACCGCGACCGTGATGAAGGAGATCACGAACACCGTGGTGACGAAGGCGAGGCCCGTCTGGAGCCCGGCGACCCCGAGGTACTTCGCGATCTCGGAGAGCCGCAGGTTGAGCCCGCCGTCGAAGAGGATGATCATGAGGGCGACCGCGGTGAAATAGGGCGTCGAAAACTCGAGGACCGCGGCGGGCACGAGGGTGACGCCGAAGAACGTGACCGTGACGGGCCCCAGGAGCACCCCCAGGAAGATGAGGATGAGGAGGTCCGGGACCCGCGTCCGTTCGAAGATGAGGCCGGCCGCGAAGCCGATGGCGATGACGCCTCCTGCGGCCAGGAACGCGGTGAGCAGGCTCACGGACCCCGCGCCGGTCGAGGTGGCGTTGCCGGTCTGCAGCGCGCCCAGGAGCCCGGCCGGGTGGGGGATCGGAGGCACGGGTCGCGGTGCAACGCCTCCTGCGACGATGCAGGCGGCCGCGAGCACGAGGAGGAGGGCCGGGGCGAGCGCTGCGAGCGAGGTTCGTCCCATCCGATTCGGATTCCCCCCACCGTATAAATACGCATTGACCGCGGGGCGCCTCCGCGGTCTCCGGAGACGCTCACAGGGGCTGCGAGATGAGGATGACCGCGACCAGGACGGCGAGGAGGGCCACCCACAGGGGGATGGCGAACCAAGTCGCTCGCTTCGCGCGGTCCGCCTCCCACCATCGGAGGGGGTGGATTCCCTCCACGAGGAAGGTCATCACCCCCGCCAGGTTGATCCCGATCAGGTTCACGAGAATCAGGAGGAGGGCCCCCGTCGCGGGCGCCCAGAGCCGGGCGCCGAGGAGCATGCCGAACGCGACCACGGGCGGGAGGAGGGCCACGGCCACCATGACCCCGATCATGATGCTCGAGAGGCGCGTGGTCACGGACAGGCTCCCCGCAACTCCCGCGACGAGGGCCAGGGCGATGTCGGCGAGCCCGACATGGGTGCGCAAGGCGACTTCGGGGATCGAGGGATTCACGCCGGCGATGAGGCCGATCACCGCGGCGAAGGCGATCGCGAGGAAGATGCCGAGGGCGTTCGCGCGGAGGGCTCCCTTCGCGAGCGGGATGTCCCCCAGGGTGGTCGCCAGGGAGAGCGCGACGTTGGGCATGAGGAGCGGGGCGATGACCATCGCAGCGATCACCACGGCGATGCTGTTCGACAGCAGGCCGATTGCGGCGACCGCCGTGGAGAGGAGGACCAGGGTGACGAACGTCGAGGAGACGCGGCTGCCCTCCTGGACGTCCGAGTAGAGCTCCTCGCGGCTCACGCGGGCGATCCGGCGGCCCGCCCGCTTCGGCTCAACCGTCGCGGGCGGCGGTGTCGCCTCCTCTGCGGGAGGGCGGGGGAGCGTCGCGCTGACCTCGAGGAGCAGGACGCGGAACCCCTCGACCGCGGCGAACCGCTGCTCGAGGGCATCCAGGACGGGCTCCGTCTGCTCGAGGGAGACGAGAACCCGGATCACGAGCTGGTTGTCCGGAAGTTCCTGGCGCCACTGGGCCAGGGCCCGCTGTCCCTGGAGGACGGCGTGCAGTTGTTCCACGTAGCGGCTGGGGAGGTGGATCTCCAGCAGGCGCAGGCTCACGGCGAGGGCCTCCCCCATCCGCGGTTGGCGGTTCCATCGCATTGGCCCGGGGACTTCCCGCCCCACGGCCCGTCGTGGAGGGACGGATGCATCGAGGACCTCGCACAGGCGTCCCCGCTCAAGAGTCTTGCGCACCGCGCCCCTGGGGCCGGCGCGGGTCGCCTAAGCCAAGGCTCATGGCCACGTATCCCATCCGCGGGAAGCATGGCACGCGTGATCGACTGGCTGTTCGACCGGGAGCTTGGGAGTACGGTCATCCTGGGCTCCACGGTCCTCGTGTTGCTCCTTGCGATGGGTGCGGTCTTCGTGCATGAGGTGGAAGGGTGGGGATGGGTGGACTCGGTGTACTTCATCGTCACCGCGGTCACGACCCTGGGCAGCAGCTTCGTGCCTCAGCACGAGATCACGAAGATCTTCCTCATCGTGTGGCTGCCCGTGGGGATCGGAGTCGGCTTCACCGTGCTGGCCTCCATCGGGGCGGCGATCCTGGACGCCCAGCGCCGTCGCCTCCGGCGCTTCCGTGCGGCCGTCGGGAGCCGCGAGGGCCATGGCGAGGGGCAATCCTAGGCTGCGAGTCCCTCTCCGCCGCACGCCTCCGCGCCGAGAACCTTTTCTGGCATGGCGCACTGGGTCCTCCGTGCTCGCCTTCGCCTCGTACGGCATCGCGGGGGACCCGCCGGTCGTCCTCCTGCACGGCTGGCCTCTGGACCGTTCCCTCTGGGCGGCCGTCGCCTCGGACCTCGTGGCGGTCGGGTACCGCGTCGTCTGCCCCGATCTCCCCGGTTTCGGGGCGAGCCCCCCGCTTGCGCCGGACGACTGGACCGTGGAGGCGTACGCGGACGAGGTCGCCGCGCTCCTGGTGAGCCTCGGCTCCGGGCCCGGCCCCGTTGCGGGGCCCAGCTTCGGCGGCCACGTCCCGCCCGCCCCTGCCGAC
>DUJI01000283.1 GCA_013329855.1 Thermoplasmata archaeon
GAGGGCGATCACGAGGTACAGGGCACGGGGCGGGGATCTCGAAACGCGGAAGGCTTGCATCGGTCGCACCGTGCGGATGCGATTCGATGCCCGGGGGATATCCCGACGGGCAAGAGTCTTCCCGATGGCTTTAAGAGGTCTCGGCTTCGAGCCATTGGGCGGAACGGGTTAAGTAGCCGCCCTCCGGTTCCGCGTGCGTCCCCATGCCCTCCCGGCCCTACAAGGACCTCGTCATCTACGGATGCTTCGTGCTCAACCGCCTCGTGGCGGGCCTGGGCATCGACCTGTACCAGGAGAACCTGGAGGTCAAGCTGGACGCCATCCTCCCGCGGCAGGCGGGCATCTCCAAGGAGGAGGTGAAGCGGGAGATCAAGTCGAACCACTTCATGACGGAGCGCGTGCTCGAGGCGCTCGTCCGGGATGCGTACGTGACCGTGGAGCAAGTCGAGGGGCACTACCGCGTGCGGATCACGAAGGAGGGCGTGCTCCACATCCGGAAGTACAACGAGTTCTACCTCAAGATTTACCAGGAGCAGATCCGGGACCACTACCGGTTCACGAAGCCGCCGTTCTGGCTCCGGCCGTGACGGGCTGCACGACGAACGGGATGAAGTCGTACGTGCCGTCGTCGCCCTCCCGGGCCAGCTCGAGGCTGCACGCGTACGTGGAACCGCGGATTGTGACGCGCGCCGCCTGGTGCGTCAGGAACTCGTAGGTGTCGGCCGCGACCGACTCGTCGCCGTGGGCCTTCCAGACCGCGACGATCCGCGCGGGCGGGATGCGCGTCGCCACGCAGACGTCCTCCACGGCGGTCTTCAGGGACTGGAGGTCCGCGAGGGTGGGTGCGCGGTCGAAGGCCTTGACGAACACGGCGAAGCCCGCGGGGCCCACGTGGAGGATTCGCGAGAGCGTGGAGGGCTCCGAGCGGATGTACGCGTCGAAGGAGTAGGTCAACCCGCTCCTCCCCGTGAGGAGGGCGGGTGTCGCAAGCGCGCCGGGCAGGGTCATCACGGCCCTCAGGTCCGGGTGGGTGGCCGAGAGATGGGCCAGGATGCGCGCGGCCGCATCTTTCCCCTGAGGGACGTGGACCACGGGATCCGCCGCGCGCACCGCGAGGATGACGCGGTGCCGCAGCGCGAAGTAGTCGAAGAAGGACCGCAGGTCGCGGAGCAGGTCTAGGATGACGAATCCCAGGATGAAGAGGAAGACGAGGAGGGTGCCGATGAGGAGGTCCCCGGTGACGAGGACCTGGAGGATCGCGAAGATTGCGGCGAGGACCATCAGGGCCAGGTGGCCGTTCTTGGACTCCACGTACCGCGCCGCGAGCAGGCATCCGACGAGCGGGCCGAACAGGATGAGGCCGAGGAAGACCCGCTCCCGCGCGACGATCAGGATGAGGAAGAAGTCCACGAGGAGCCAGAGGGCCACGAACCACCGGACGTACCGCAACATCTTGCGGATCTTGGGCGTCTGGCGGTCCACGCTTTCCGCCAGCTCGAACGTCGCGGCGATCGGATCCTCGACCGCGCGGGCATCGCGTCGGAGGTGTTCCGGGTCCACGCGGTGACCACGAAACTCGGGCTATTTAATCCCCTAGGGAACATCCGCCAGGGAGACGCGCCGCGCGATTCATCCCCGCATCCTTTATTACATTCGGGTCCATGGGCCGGGCCGTCGGGGTGGCTCAGCCTGGTGGAGCGTCGGACTCATAGGGTTTCGCCGTTGGATTGACCACGGCGCTCCTGAGGCATCCGGAGGTCGCGGGTTCAACTCCCGCCCCCGACATCCTGCGGCTCACTCCGGGTCCGGCATCCGTTTCGGAATCAGCCAGGGGACCTCGACGCCGAACTCGAGCTGCACGACGGGCTTCCCGCGGAACGGCTTCGGCGTGCGGGTGAGGTGGTTCGTGAAGCCCATCCGGAACTCCTCCGTGAGGAACTCCGTCGCGGCGCGGTCGTTCATCAGGCCGCCCCCCGGATTCGGTTTCCAGAAATCCGGGCCCGACAGGAGGGACCCCACGAGCGGGAAGGACCCCGTGTAGAAGTAGGCGTCCGCCCCCACGGGCTCGACGGGTACGACCTCCTGCTCCAGGGACGGGATGATCCCGAGGCGCGCGAACAGATCGAGCGCCTCCTGCGGGTAGACCGCGGGCCGCGCGTGCGCGAAGTTCTTACAGTGCACGCACCCACAGAATTCGGGCCACCCGATCTCGATGGCGGCGTACGCCTCCCGCGTGGCCAGCGGGTCCGCGGACAGGTCCCACTTTCGGAACCGGAAAGTCTCCATGGGCACGCAACGGAGGAGGGCGGCCTCCCACTAATAGGTTGGGCGGCCTGTGCTCCTCCCGACGCACTCCTACACGAGGCGCTCGGCGACGTATTCCGCGACGTCGCGGACTACGAGGGGGGACTTCGCAACCGTCTTCGAACTGTCCTCGAGGTTCAGGATGCAGTACGGGCACGCGGAGGCGAGCACCTGGGCGCCCGCCCGCTCCGCCTGCGCGATTCGCAGGTCGGAGAAGCGCTCCCCCGGCGGGGTCTCCAGGAAGATCCGTCCCCCGCCGCCCCCGCAGCAGAGGCTGTCCGCGCGGGTGCGCTCCATCTCCTCGAGCCGCACGCCCGGGATCGACTCGAGGACCTTCCGCGGCTCCTCGTAGACGCCGTTGTAGCGGCCCAGGTAGCACGGGTCG
>DUJI01000106.1 GCA_013329855.1 Thermoplasmata archaeon
CCCAGCACGACGATGACGAAGCTGATGGGTGCATAGAGGGTGCCCAGGTACGGGTTGATGCCCGTGGGCGTGCGGACCGTGAGGAGCGCCCCGCCCATCATCGTGATGGAGAGGCCGATGGCCGTGGCGACGGACGCGACGTAGGTCGGGTTGATGCCCATGAGGCGCGTCGCGGAGATATCCTGGCTGTAGGCCCGGATCGCGTTCCCCAGGTAGGTCCGATTCAGGAAGACCTGGGTCGCCGCGATGACCCCGATCCCGATGAGCGCGGTGTAGAGGGCGCCGAGCGGCAGGGAGATGCCGCTCACGGTCAGGACGCCCGGGGTCCAGGGAATCCCGACGAAGTTCCCCGTGAAGACGATCTTGGCCAGGTTCGCCACGAAGAGGCTCAGGCCGAAGGTCGCGACCAAGGTGACCATCTCCGTGCGGAGCGTGATGGCCTCCTTGTCCCGCAGCTCCCGGTGCAGGAACAGGAAGTAGAACCCGAACCCGACCCCCAGGCCGATGACCGCGTCCACGGGAATGGCGACGAGGGGGTTGGCCCCGAGGTACAGGTTCAGGAAGTACGCCCCGTAGGCCCCGAGCATGATGAACTCGCCGTGGGCGATGTTGACGACCTTCGTGACGCCCCAGATCAGGTTCAGGCCGTGGGCGACGACCGCGAAGGCGGCGCCTAGCATGAGGCCCAGGACGATATCCTGCCCTACGACGGCGACTACATCGGCCATGCCGTCCCCGCGGATTCCGCCCTCAGGATCCCGTGTAGGGGTACTGCACCGGTGCCTCCGCAACCGCCGTCGGGTAGACGACCTTCAGGTTCCCCGCCTGCCACTGGTCCAGGACCATCGAGTGGGCGATCTGCACCCCCAGGGAGTTGATCTGGAACTCCCCGAAGAACGTCATGATGTGCATCGCGCCCAGCTCCGCGCGGACCGCCGTGGTGTTCAGGCTGTTCGCCTTCTGAATCGCGTCCGCGAGGATCAGGACCGCGGCTCCCGCTTCGCCGGAGTGGTAGGACGGCTTGGCTCCGCTCGTCAGGTTCCCGTACAGGGACGTGAACTGGGCCGGCGTGGGCCCGAACCAATCGAGGCTTCGCGAGGCCGCCAACGACGGCGAATAGGTCACCGTCGTCTCCCACTGGGAGGGTCCCGTGATGTTGTTCGCCGCGGCCCCGAGCTGCGTCTGGAAGGTGGGCTCCGTGACCGCGACGAGCAGGGAGACGAACTTGGGGGTCCATCCCACGCTCTGGAGTTGGTTCGTGATGAGCAGCCCGTCGTTGAAGTGGCCGCCCCCGATGACGTCGTCGGCCCCCGCGTTCTTCGCGGCGGTGAGCTGCGCGGAGAGATCCGTGACCGTCGCGGCGTACGACGCGTTGTAGACGACGGATAGGCCTTTGGACTGCGCGTAGCTGATGGCCGAGGTCACGGCGAGGCTGGAGAACGAATCGCTCGCATAGATGGCCGCGAGCTTGTCGGTCGGGTGGTTGGCCGCGAGCCAGTCGATGGAGGACTTCAGGTACCCGGATGCCGGGCTGAGGACCTCGACGAGGTTGTGGTAGCCGGCCCCCGTGGTCCAGATCGTGTCCGCCGCGCCCCCGTGGGAGAGCATGACGAGCCCGTACTGGTCCGCGATGGGCGCCGCGGCGGACGTCAGTCCGCTGCTGTAGGGCGCGAGGAGGAACTGGGCGTTGTCCTGCGTCACGATCTTCGTGTACAGGGACACGATGTTGCTGGTCGTGCTCTGGTCGTCATAGTACTTGACGGAGACGTTGTACGTCTTCCCGCCCACGGTGATGCCGCCGTGGGAGTTGATCCAGGATACCGCGGTCTGGATGCCGCGAAGGGAGTTCGTGCCTTCTACATTGAAGGTGCCGGTCAGCGAAATCGTGAACCCGAGTTTGATCGTGCCGCCCACGTTGGAGGGGTTCAGCGCGCCCGAGAGGACCACCGCGGCCGCGATGATCACGATGACCACGATGATCAGGATGCCGACCATCATGAGGGTTCGGCTTCCGCCTTTCTTCGGCGGCGGAGTCGGTGCTCCCGCGGTCGCTGGTGCTTGGCTCGAAGGTCCTGTGGACGGACTAGGCTGCATAGAACTTCGCCTCAAGTGCGGTGGAAATTGGGACCCATGTTCTCGGTAGACGGAACCGTTCGGGGGACGTTCGGAGATGTCCCAGCACGCTCCCCGGTGTCGACGCGGTGTGTCTCGGCCTGGCACCGGCTCTGTCCGATCCCCATTTCGGCCAAGCGGTCCGCAAGGGCCGCTTGTGCCCTCCTCGCTCCACCGCGGCGGTTTAGGCTTCCCTAGCTTAAGCCCCTTTCGCTCGGGGCCATCGAGGCTCGCCGGGGTCGATGCGATGTCCGTCACCGGATTGAATGGGCCGCGGTCGTCACGACGCGCGCTGTGCCGGAGGAAAGGCTGAAGGCGGAGGGATTCTTCGCCGCGGAGGATGGACGTTCGAGGACGGGATTACCTCTTCGTCATCCTGGCGAGCGTCTTCTGGGGGACCGCCTTCCCGGCCACGAAACTCATCGTGGATGCGGTGGATCCCCTCCTCATCACGGCCGCGCGCCTCGGGATGGGGGCCCTCCTGGGCTTCGGCATTCTCGCCGCCCTCCGCCGGCTCGACTGGCATTTCCTCCGGGATCCCCTGGTCTGGGTCCTGGGCCTGCTCAACGCGCTGGCGTTCAACCTGCAGAACGTGGGGCTGGTCTACACCACGGCCTCGAAGACCGCCCTCCTGGTCAACGTGAACGTCGTGTTCATCGCCATCCTGATGGCCGCGGTGTACAAGGAGCGGGTCACGGGACCGCGCGCCCTGGGCATCCTCCTGGGCCTCGGCGGAGTCGTCGTCCTCGCCACGAAGCTCAATCCCGCCGCGCTCGTCGGCGGCGAGTTCCTCGGCGATGCGCTCGTGTTCGGGTCCGGCCTCGTGTGGTCCTTTTACATCCTCGGGGTCAAGGTGGAGGTGGACCGCGGCGGCGATTACATCGCGCTCACCGCGACGGTCCTGGCCAGCGCCGAGGTCCGGCACGCCGGGGTGGCCAGCGGCGTCAACAACGCGGTGGCCAGGGCGGCGGGCCTGCTCGCGGTCGCTGGCCTGCCGGCCGTGGTCGGGCTGCGCGCGGCCGACTACCACTCCCGGGCGCTGCTCGACTCTGGCTTCCGCGAGTCCATGGTCATCTGCGCCGGGTTCCTGGTCATGGCCGCCATCATGGCCGCCACGATGGTCGACAACGACGTGCTCCGGGCAACGCCTGACCGCCCGGTCGCCCGGCCGATGAGCACGAGGATGTGCGCCGTGGAGGCGCCCGTGCTGCAGTGCGACGGCCAGCCCGCCGGCCAAGCTGAGTCCCGCTCGGCCCGCTGACCGGTCCGGGCCGGACGGGGAGCCGCCATCGCCCGCCGTTGCCTGCGGCTCAGGTGTCGAAGGCGAGGGTGAATGTCGGCGCGGTCATCCTGCGGCCGTCCGACGGCTTTCGGATGGCGGTGCCGGTCGCGAAGAACTCGGTGGCGTGCTCGCCCCAGACGAAGTTGTGCACCGACCAGCTGACCCCGACGATGCCGGTCGCGCCGACCTGACTCGCCTCGGTCTGCATCCTCGTCAGCGCCAGCTCACGTGCCTCGTAGACGCCCCGATTCGTTATGGGCACCCCGAACGGGGATAACGGGACAGGTAATCGGCGATCTAGGTCAGCAGGCCGGATCTGCCGAGGGCTACTCGTGACCGTCGGGCAGGTACCACTTGTGCGGAGCGATCAGATGCTTGATCGACGGCGGCCCCCAGGATCCCGGCTCGTAGAATTCCACCGGAGGCGGGTCGTCGAGCAGCGGGGTCGCCACCTCCCACAGCCGCTCGATCTCGTCGGACCGGGTGAACAGCGACTGGTCGCCGATCATCGCCTCCAGGATCAGCCGCTCATAGCCCTCGAGCTCGTGCATCCGATGGAAGGAGTCCTCATAGTTGAAGGTCATCTCGACCTCGCGGAGCCGCATCTCGGGACCTGGCTTCTTGGCGAGGAACCTGACCGCTATCCAGCCCGGGTCGTCGAAATCGATCATGACGTCGTTGCGGCGCTCTCCGGCTGACAGGTGCGTGACGCTCTCGAACATCCGCAGGGTCGGCTCCTTCAGCCCGAGCGTGACGACCTGGCGGCGCTGGGTCAAGGACTTGCCTGATCGCAGGTAGAACGGCACCCCCGCCCAGCGCCAGTTGTCGATCTCTGCCTTCAGCGCGATGAACGTCTCCGTCTGCGAATGCGGGTCGACGCCCGGCTCGTCACGGTAGCCCTTGTACTGACCCCGCACCACCTTCGACGGGTCGATCGGATGCAGCGCGTCGAAGACCTTCGCCTTCTCATCTCGCAGCGCTTTCGCCGACAGTCTCGTCGGCGGCTCCATCGCGACAAACCCGAGCACCTGGAAGAGGTGGGTGACGATCATGTCCCTGAAGGTGCCGGTGCCCTCGAAGAACTGAGTCCGGCCCTCGATGCTGATCTTCTCCGGGACGTCGATCTGCACGTGCGAGATGTGGTCCCGGTTCCAGATCGGCTCGAACAGGCCGTTCGCGAAACGCAGCGCCAGGATGTTGTCGACCGACTCCTTGCCGAGGAAGTGGTCGATGCGGAAGACCTGCGACTCGTCGAATACCGAGTGGACTATCTTCGCCAGCGCCCTGGCGGACTCGAAGTCCGTGCCGAACGGCTTCTCGATGATG
>DUJI01000151.1 GCA_013329855.1 Thermoplasmata archaeon
ACTCCTTCAGGATGTCGTTCTGCACGGTCCCCCGCAGCGCGCGACGCGGGACGCCGTTCTCCTCGGCGACGGCCACGTACATCGCGAGCAGGATCGGCGCGGTCGCGTTGATGGTCATGCTCGTGCTCACGCGGTCCAGGGGCAATCCGCGCAGGAGGACGCGCATGTCCTCCAGGCTGCTGATGGCCACCCCGACGCGGCCCACCTCGCCCCGAGCGATGGGCGCGTCCGAGTCGTAGCCCATCTGGGTCGGCAGATCGAACGCCACGCTGAGCCCCTCGTTCCCCTGCTCCAGGAGATACCGGAAGCGGCGGTTCGCCTCTTCCGCGGTGCCGAAGCCGGCATACTCGCGCATGGTCCACAGTCGCCCGCGGTACATCGTGGGCCGGATGCCCCGCGTGAACGGGGGATCTCCCGGGAAACCGAGCGCGTCGAGACTGCGCCGGACCTCGCCCGCGGTCGGTCCCACCACGAGATCGACCGGGAGCCCGCTCAGGGTCCGGTCGGCGGCGCGTGCCTCGGAACGCGCCGGGGTCTTGACCGCCTTGGCCGAACTCGACTTGCGACGCGACGGTCCCGCCATGACGCCTCACGTGCCCAGGAAGATGCCTTCGGGGTCGCACTTCGTTCGGAGGACTTGAAGCTCCCGTTTTCCGGGCGGCTTGGTGGCGCGGACCTTGGGGCTCACCGCGAGGTCCCACGACACGTTGTTCCGGATCTCGTCCACGGAGAGTCCCGGATGGAACGACTCGAGGAACATCTCCTTGGTCTCCGGGTCGAAGCGGTAGACGCCCATGTCCGAGATGACGCACGCGGGCCCGCCGCGTGGCAGGCCGGCGCGCTCCCTCCCCCCGGGGCCGTCGAGGTAGCCGGGCGTGGTCACGTAGTCGACCTTCTGGACGAACTTGAGGCGGTCCTGCTTCATCATGATGATCGTGCGCTTGGCCAGGGAGCCGATGTCGTTCGCGCCGCCGGATCCCGGGAGACGGACCTTGGGATTGCGGTAGTCCCCGATGACCGTCGTGTTCAGGTTCCCGAACTTGTCGATCTGGGCGCCGCCGATGTAGCCCACGTCGACGTATCCGGGCTGCATGAGAAGGCCGAAGACCTCCGTGAGCCCGCAGAGCATCACGCTCCCGGGCACGAGGCAACCGTCGCCGATGGACAGCGGCGTGCGCTTCGGGCGGGCGTCCACCACGCCGGACTCGAAGATCATGATGCAGTTCGGGGCGTGGGTGTGCTTCGCGAGCATCCCGCCCAGCATGGGCAGGCCCGTGCCGATGAACGCGATCTCGCCGTCGCAGATCTCCCGCGCGGCGCAGATGGCCATGAGCTCGGTCCGCTTGTACGGAGGCGCAGGGACCCCGGCCGCCTCAGTAGCCATAGTTCACCTTCCCGCTCATGACGGGCTTCGCGCGGAGCCGCGCGAGCCGTTCCTCCCCGAGTTTCTTCAGGTACTCCTCATGGCCCTCGACGCCGTACACCCATTCGTCCGCCCAGGACTCCCATCCTTCCCGGGTCGTGCTCCGCGCCGCGTAATCCCGGCGGAAGGCGCGGTCCGTGTCGTAGTAGCCCTGGACCTGGTACGGATGCCCGCCGAACGGCGTGGCGACGATGGCGTCCACGCGGAAACCGGGGACGATCGTGCGGTTGGGGTCGTGGCGGATGACCCGGGTCGGGACGACCTCCTCCACGGTGAGCAGGACCTTCTTGCCCGCGTAGGTGCCCCAGAGATCGTCGCCCAGCTGGCCCCACACCTGGGCGTTGCCGTCCGCGTCGCACCGCTGCGCGTGGAGGAGCGCCACGTCCGCGGGGCACGCGGGGAGCAGGGCGACCTTCTCGCCGCTCCCGAACGGGTCCTCGAGGACTTGGGCCTTCGGGTGGCGGAAGGACTCCACCTTCAGGAGGTCGGATCCCAGCTGGGACTTCACGGGCATGAAGGGGAGGCCCATGCCGGCCGCCATGAAGCGCATGGTCATCCCGAAGTTGCTGTATTCCTCGATCAGGACGCGGCGCGGGACGCCCTTCTCGATGGCCCGGCGGTAGCAGTGGGCCAGTCCGAGCGCCTCGAGGCCGAGGTAGGATCCCTCGAGCTTGTCCACGCACCCGGCCCCGATGAGCCAGTCCGCGTCCTCCGTCCAGCCGCTCATGAGGAACGTGAGGTCCCGCTTCCGCTGCCGCATGACCTCGTAGATCACGGCAAACGGCTTCCGCACCGCGATGCCGCCCGAGCGCAGGCGGCAGCCGTCCGGGATCAGCTTCTTCACGGCCTCCGCGAGGGGCATGAGCTTTCCTGCAACCTCAGGCTCGGCCATGGCGGCGAGAACGGAGCCTTCGGGTAAGAACGTTCCGAGCGGTCGGCCGCGGCCCGAGGACTCACGACTCGAACTCCGCGATCACCGCAGGAAGATCCGCGAACCGCTGCACGGTCGCATGGGGCTTGGCCTCCCGCAGCCCCACGGCGCTCCCGTACCCGTACGCAGCGGCCACGGTCCGCATCCGGGCCGAGCGGCCCGCGAGGATGTCCACGGGAGCGTCGCCGACGACCACGCACTGCTCCGGAGGGACCCCGAGGGCCTGTGCGGAGAACAGGGGCAGGTCCGGGTATGGCTTCGGCCGGCTCACCTCGTCGCCGCCCACGACGACCCTAAAGAACGGAGCGATGCCCGACACCTCGAGCATCCGTCGCGCTCCCTGCAGGCGCCGCGTGGTCATCGTCCCGATAGGGTGGTCCGATAGGAGGGCCAGCGTCTCCTTCACGTCCGGATAGAGAGGGAGCCCTGTCTCCACGCGCTCCATGAAGAACACGTAGTACCTGTCCGTGATCCCCTCGACGTCCGGGCCTTGCATCCCGCGGAGCAGGTCCAGCTGCCGCGGCACGGGCATCCCGATGAGAGGGCGCAGCTCCTCCGGGGTCAGGGGCTCCACGCCGAACTCCGCGAGGGCCGCATTCATCGAGGCCAGGATCGCATCGAACGTGTCCATCAGGGTGCCATCGATGTCGAACAGGAGCGCGAGGGACATAGAACGAGGCTCCATCGGGGACGGTCGCGCGGGCTTAAACCTGCTCCTCCAGCGGGCGGCTCACACCACGCCCGCCCGGTGGAGCGCGGCGATCCGCTCCGGCGGGTAGCCGAGGGAGGCCAGCACCTCGTCCGTGTGCTGGCCCAGCAGCGGCGGGGCGCTGTGCGACGTGCGGTCATGGAGGGACTTGAACGGCGGGCCGAACTCGCGGACCGTCCCGGCGGTGGGGTGCGGCATCTGCAGGAGGACGCCGCGGGCCGCCACCTGGGGGTCCCGTTCGATGTCGCTCATCCGGTACACGGGGCCCGCGGGCACGGCGTGGTCGTTCAGGAGATCCATCCACTCCGCGTTCGTCCGCTCCGCGAAGAGGGCATCCAGCCAGGGCTCGAGCGTTCCTCGGTTCTCCACGCGCTTGGGGTTCGTCGCGAAGCGCGGGTCCCGCGCCCAGTCGGGGCGGCCCAGCGCGCCGCACAGGCGGCGGAAGATGTCGTCGTTCCCTGCGGCCACGTTCAGGTAGCCGTCCTTCGTGGCGAACGCCTGGTAGGGCACGATGGTGGGGTGGCGCGAGCCCGCGCGCTCCGGGTCCTTTCCCGTCGCAAAGTAGTTCGCCGCCATGTAAGTGAGCCACGCGAGCTGGGAGTCCAAGAGGGAGACGTCGAGGCGCTCGCCCTCTTGGGTGCGCCCGCGCCTCACGAGGGCCGCGGCGATCGCGAACGCCGCGAACATGCCGCCCGCGATGTCGGCGACGGACACGCCCAAATATGCCGAGCTCTACGCCCGTAACCAGCATGACGAGCTGCGCGCCTATGTCACCCATACCGCGCGCTGGATCTTCTGGCCGTCGCTGGCGGGCGCGATCGTCCTGGTGCTGGCCGGGCGCTATATTCTGCTCGCCTTCGGCCCGGCCTTCGTCGCGGGCTATCCGGTGCTCTTGATCCTGGTGCTGAGCAACCTCGTGCTGGCGGCCACCGGCAACGTCGATTCGCTGCTCAACATGAC
>DUJI01000231.1 GCA_013329855.1 Thermoplasmata archaeon
GTAGCCGGCCTCGGTCGCCCCCTCCCCGACATCCCCCTGGAGGTCGTGCGCCTCCGCGAGCTCCAGCGAGGGCCGTCCCCGTCGCCCCAGGGCACGGCGTCCGCGACCGTCTCCTACCGCCTGTGAGGCGGGCGCGGGAGCCACCGAGGCACCGCATCGCGGTACGCGCGGTACGCGTCGACATGGCGGGCTTCCAGGGTCTTCTCCTCGTGCCGCACGATGAACTGGACCGGGATGCCCAGGAGGAGGACGATGGCCACGGCGGCCGGGGAGCCGACGACGACGGCTTCCCCGAGCGCGGCGAGGGCGTGCGACAGGATGATCGGGTTGCGGGTCCACGCGAACGGCCCCGACGTCACGAGGGCCTGCGGCGGCACGAGCGGGTTGGGCGTTCCCCGGCCCACGCGGACGAAGAGGCGGAAGCACCAGACGATGCCCGCGGCACCGAGGACCAGGGGCGCGACCCCGATCCACCGCCACGGATCAGGGAGGGGCGGCCATCCCAGCCAACCGTCGACGAGGAGTCCCGCGGCCGGCAGGCCGCCGTACAGGGCGATGAAGAGGCCCACGCTCTCCACCCAGGCCGCCCCGCGGCTCGCCATGGCGCGGGGGACGCGGTCGTGCTATATCGCCGTTGGTCCCGCTTCCGTCCCCGGGCGAGGTCGCGTTCGCGCCCCTCCCGGCAACCCTTAAGGCGGCCGCGCGCCTTGGCACGCGCGTCATGGTGGTCGCGCAAGCGGACCCGGCCAAGGTGGCCACCGCGGAGTGGCTGCGCTCCCAGTACCGCCGGTACTACGCGTCGACGAAGCGCATCCTCCCGGACCGCTTCGGCCGACGCGAGTTCGGGTTCATGTTCTTCAACAGCACGATGGTCATCCGCCACTTGGGCTTCTCGCGCGAGCAGGAGTTGAACGAGTTCCTCGTGGACAAGACGCCCGCCCACGCCTACTACTCGTCCGCCTACTACGAACAGCCCAACGCGAAGACCATGGAGGAGAAGGGCTGGCTCGGGGCCGACCTGATCTTCGACCTGGACGCGGACCACCTGCCCAACGCGAAGTCCCTGTCGTACCCGGAGATGCTCGAGGCGATCCGCCAGCGGATCATCAAGCTGTACGACGACTTCCTCAAGGCGGACTTCGGGTTCGACGAGGGCAAGATGCGCCTCGTGTTCTCCGGGGGCCGCGGCTACCACGTCCACGTGTTCGACGAGCGCGTGTGGTCCCTGGGCAGCCACGAGCGGCGGGAGATCGTGGACTGGATCACGGGGAAGGGCCTTGACGTGGACTCCCTGTTCCGCGAGTCCGCGTTCGACAAGCGCGAGTTCCAGGGCCGGTCCCGCGTGAAGAAGAAGGTCGTGGGCCCCGTGCAGGACGAGCCCGGGTGGCGGGGGAAGATTGCGCGCGGGATGGACCAGCTCGTGACCGCCCTGGAAGGGATGGAGCACGACAAGGCGATCGCCTTCCTCGTCTCCTTCGAGGGCGTGAAGGACTCCGCCGCGGAGGACCTCGTCGAGAACCTGTTCAAGCCGCGGGCCACGAAGCCCAAGGTGATCCGCGGCGTGGACCGCCTGCGCGAGGGGCAGATCGAGGCCCTCTCGGATCGGAGCCGGGACCTCCTCATCCGCATCGTCAAGGAGGTTCAGGAGATCCACCTGGACCAGCAGGCCGGGGTCGCATTGGACGGCATCGTGCAGCGGGGCGACACGGACGAGCCCGTGACCTCGGACATCAAGCGGCTCATCCGCCTGCCCTCGAGCCTCCACGGGAAGACGGGCCTCCGGGTGATCCCTCTGACCCGCGATCAAGTGGACGAGTTCCGGCCGCTGCGGGACGCGGTCCCGGACACGTGGACGGACGAGCCCGTCTCCATGCGGCTGGCCAACAGAATCAATCTGGAGATTAAGGGGGAAGCCTTTAATTTGGCACCCGGGGTAAGCGAGCTTCCGCAGTACCTGGCCATCTTCCTGGCGGCCAGAGGACTCGCTACGGTGAACCCCGAGGCCTAGTCTCCCATGTCGGGATACCAGCAGCGAATCCAGGGCATGGACCGACTGCTCCGGATTCGGCGAATGCGGAAGGCGGTGTACGCAGCCCTGCTTTTCCTCACGGCCCTGCTCATGTACGCCCGCGTGCTCGGCGAGGGAGCGAGCCTCAAGCCGTTCTTCCTTCCGCTCGACGGCATCGTCGAGATCGGTCTGGTCATGGGCCTCGTGGGCACGATCCTCGGCCTGTACCTGAAGAACCTGGAGATCCAGCGCGCCCAGCGGGACAGTCAGCGGTACCTCATGTCCAAGTACAGCATGAGCCGGGCGATGACCACCGCGGTCATCGCGTCGATCTTCGGGGTCCTCCTGATCGTCCCGATCACGGGGAACGGTCTGGGCGCCGCGCTCACGGAGCCCGGAAGGCTCGTGCAAATCCCCCTGGGGAGGTCGGTCCAAGTCCAGGTGCTGACGCCCGACGCCTTCGGCGTTAGCTTCGTACGATCCGTCCACGTCCAGGGAGTGTCTGGGACCGTCCGGGTGGAGGTCTTCCAGAACAACGTGAGTCGAGGCAGTGCTCAGGTCACCGGCTCGAGCTCGACCGACCTGGATATCCAGCCGAACGGGTGGACGGGCCTCGCGAACTGGACCGTGGTCTTCAGCAGCGTGGGCAGCGCCGCGGCCAGCCTGACGTACGCGATGCCCCTCGGCGTGATGCCCTCCTTCTTCACCACGGTCCCCTTCCTCCTCTTCCTCTACGTCGCGGCCAACCTGGGGTGGTGGTTCGGACTGCGCTCCATCCGGGAC
>DUJI01000081.1 GCA_013329855.1 Thermoplasmata archaeon
TCCATCCCGTTCGCCAGCTTGTTGAACTGCGTCAACGAGACCGTCGGCTTGCTTCCAGCACCCGGGTTCCCGATCAGGCCGGATACCATGACGTACAGTACCGCGGCCAGCACCACCGTAATCGCGACCATCAAAATCGTCGCGATGACGGGAGACACTGCCTGCTCATCCTTGCGGATGATGGCTTTCATGTTCTGTCCTCCTGCGGCGGGGTCCGCCGCATGAATCCCTATGGGACGGACGCACGCGCTTAAACGTTTCGCGGTGAATATGCGCCTTTGAGAACACCCTTTTCTGGCTATTCCTATGGAGGAACGTGACCATGTGACAAAATCACACGACCGTTCCGTCCTGGTCCCTTTCCCTCTTTAAATACCCCCGGGCGCTCGAGGGCTCCCGATCCCGGGCTCCCTCAGGCCACTTCCGTGGTCTCGTCGCTCACGAGGACGAGCATGTTCCGGATCTCGTCCGATTCGTACTCCTGCATGGAGAAGATGACCGTGTAGGCCCCGCGGGCGCGGAGGTTGTTCACGAGGATGTGCAGGAACTCGCTCAGGATCTTCGTGTTGTTGTGGATGGCCAGGGAGTTGATGGAGTCCAGGACGACTAGGGCGTTCCGCCCCTCGTTCTTGCGCAGGAGGAACTCCACCTTGAGCATGATGTTCTCCAGCATGGTCGGGCTCTCCACCTGGATCACGTGGGGGTGCCGCTTCTCCGTGGACATCATGATCTGGCTGATGCAGTCCACGAACCAGACGTGGTCCAAGGGGATCTCGAGCACCTCGAGCGCATTGAGGATGCTCTGCGCGGGGACCGTGGTCGTGACGTAGACCACGTCGAGGTCCTTCTTCGCCGCGAACAGGTCCACGATGCCCTGGATCGCGTCGAAGTACTGCTCCGCACGCAGGCGGAGGGCGATCGCGGACGCCTCGGGGAGCGCCTGCAGCTTGTCGTTCACGTCGCTCGAGACGCTCATCTCAGGCACCTCCGGACACGCTGCCGCCCTTGAGCAGGGGCACGAGGAGGACGCCCGTCGTCGTGAGGTCGAGGACGTACTTCGCGCGGCTGTGCTGCGTGCCGCGCATCTTGACGACCTGGAGGGTCCGGAGGAGGTCGCCGCGGCGTTCCAGGTTGCCCGTGACGATGACGCCGTCCGCGATGGCCTCTTCCAGCCCGAACCGCGAGTATCCGTCCGTGTGCGAGGCGATCTCCGCGACGAGGAGCGAGGTGCACCCCTTCGCGCTCAGGCTCTGGCCCAGCCGCAGGAGGAAGTCCCGGATGCGCTCGGGGTCCTTGATCCGGTAAGCCACGGAGGTGGCCGAGTCCAGGACGAGCCGCCGGATGTGGCCCTCCTCGACGAGGCCGATGATCGCGTCCGTGAGGAGGCGGGACTCCTCCAGGGACAGCTCGTCCTTGTCGATGCCGAGCTTCTCGTACATCCGAGGCAGGTCGACGAACTGGAGCTTGCCCTGCTTCACGAGCTTGTCGTCCCAGAAGTCGAAGGGGATCACGTTGCGGAGGAGCTTGTCCGTCGGCTCCGTGACGCTCAGGTAGAGGGAGCCCTCGCCGTACAGGGCGCCGCGCACGAGGAACTCGATGCAGATGGACGTCTTCCCCGTGCCCACGCTCCCCGAGACGAGGACCGTGTTGCCGCGGGGGATGCCCCCGTTCAGGATGTGGTCGAGCCCCTCGATGCCCGTGACGCACCGCTCGCGTTCGCTACCCGCTTCGCGTTCCTTCGAAGGCATCGCTAACGGGTCGTCGGAGCCGGCCGCGGCTATTTGAGGGGCCCGCGCCGAGTATCAAAGATGAGAGCAGGTCATGCGCCGAAGGGCCCGTCCCGGCTCCCGATCGAGGAGGGCGTTCCCGAACGGAACCGATAGAGCCTTCAGCGCGGACGCCGCTCACGGCATTCCGATGAAGCCCGAGGACCGGGCACTGCTGATCGCGGTGGCGGCCGTCGTCGCCCTGGCCGCGGGAGGCGGCGCGTCCATCCTGGCGTTCTCCCGCGGGCTGCCGGAGTCTCTGCCCGTGCCTGGGGGGACCGTCTTCTCGGCCAATGCCACGGAGCACTGGGCCGCCCACTTCACCGTGGGTGCCAGCGGCGTCCGTCTCGTGGGCGCATGGACCGCGTTCGACGGCATCGGCCCGATCGTCCTCCTCGTCGTGAATGGAACCGTGTCCAAGCCGTATCCGCCTCCCCTGCTCCACTGTCCGCTCCTGTTCCACTGGTCCGTGTACAACGGGACGGTGGATCGGGCCCTCGAGGCGGGCACCTACACGGTCTACTGGAACACGGGCTTCTGTGCGTACGCCGCGGAGATCCACGTGACCCAGACAATCCAGCTGGCGACCCGCTAGACGTTCGACCGTTCGGAACGTTCTTATCGCTCACGCGGGTTACTTCGCGGGGGAGATCATGGAGCCCATCCTGCACGTGGCCCTCGACTTCATGCACGCGAAGCGTGCGCTGCAGGCCGCCAAGGAGGCCGTGGCGGGCGGCGCGGACTGGCTCGAGGCCGGGACGCCGCTGATCAAGTCGGAAGGCATGGAGGTCGTGCGGTCGCTCAAGAAGGCGTTCCCGGAGCAGACCATCGTCGCGGACCTCAAGACGATGGACACGGGCGCCCTCGAGGTCGAAATCGCCGCGAAGGCCGGGGCCGACGTGATCACGATCATGGGCGTGACGGACGACGCCACGATCGCGGAGGCCGTGAAGGCCGCGCGACGCTACGGCTCGAAGACCATGATCGACCTCATGCGCGTGGAGGACAAGCCCAAGCGGGCCGTCGAACTGGAGAAGCTCGGCGTGGACTACCTCAACATGCACGTGTCCATCGACGAGCAGATGATCGCCCACACGCCCCTCGAGGAGCTCAAGGCCGTGGTCAAGGCGTCCCACCTGCCCGTCGCAGTGGCCGGCGGCCTGAACTCGGAGACCGTGGCCCAGGCCGTGAAGGCGGGCGCGTCCATCATTATCGTGGGCGGCGCGATCATCAAGGCGGCGGACGTCACGAAGGCAACCCGGACGATCAAGAAGGCCATCCGCGAGAAGAAGGCCATTCCGACGGGCCTGTACAAGAAGTACACGGAGGCCGACGTCTTCGAGGCGTTCCGGAAGGTCTCCACCCCGAACATCGCGGACGCCATGCAGAAGCGCGGGGTCATGCACGGCATCGTGCCTCGGATCAAGCACGGGCAGAAGCTCGTGGGCCGCGCCCTGACCGTGAAGACGGCGGACGGGGACTGGGCCAAGCCCGTGGAGGCGATCGACCGCGCCCAGCGCGGGGACGTCATCGTGGTCGACGTGGGCGGCGGCCCGACCGCGGTCTGGGGGGAGCTCGCCTCGAACTCGGCCATCGTGAAGGGCGTACCCGGCGTGGTCATCGACGGCGGCGCGCGGGACATCGACGCGATCAGGGACCTCGACTTCGCCCTGTTCAGCAAGCATACGTCCCCTCATGCGGGCGAGCCCAAGGGGCAGGGCACGATCGGCGGGGAGATCGAGTGCGGCGGCCAGCTCGTCCACACAGGCGACTGGATCGTCGGCGACGAGTCCGGCGTGATCGTCGTGCCCAAGGAGCTCGGCGTGGAGATGGCCAACCGCGCGCTCGACGTGCTCGAGCGGGAGAACCGGATTCGCGAGGAGATCAAGCGGGGCGGCACCCTGAGCTCCGTCCTGGAGCTCGAGAAGTGGGAGCAGGTCCGCTGAGGTGCCCATGGACCGCGCGGCCGTCGAACGCCTGCTCCGGGACCTCCAGGAGGGCAAGGTCTCCGTGAAGCAGGCCATGGAGTCCCTCCGCGCCCTTCCGTACGAGGACCTCGGGTTCGCCAAGATTGACTCCCACCGCGAGATCCGCCGCGGCATCCCCGAGGCCGTGTACTGCCCCGGCAAGACACCGGAGCAGATCGTCGCCATCATGAAGCGCATGGTGGCATCCCGCTCCCTCGCGCTGGCCACCCGGGCGTCCCCCGAGATCCACGAGCGCATCCAGGCGGCCCTGGACGGCGAGCCGGTCGTCTACCACGAGAAGGCGCGGCTGGTCGTCGCGGGGAAGACGCCTCCCGCGACGCGGGGACACGTCCTCGTGGTCACCGCGGGCACGAGCGACATCCCCGTCGCGGAGGAGGCCGCGGTCACCGCGGAGGTCCTCGGGAACCGGGTTACCCGCCTCTATGACGTCGGGGTCGCGGGCATCCACCGGGTCCTCGACCAGCGGGAGCTGCTTCAGGGAGCCAAGGTCGTGGTCGTCGTCGCGGGGATGGAGGGGGCGCTGCCCAGCGTGGTCGCGGGCCTCGTCGACGTCCCCGTGATCGCCGTCCCCACGTCGGTCGGCTACGGCGCGAGCTTCGACGGCCTCGCCGCCCTCCTGGGGATGATGAACGCGTGCTCGCCCGGCGTGGCCGTGGTCAACATCGACAATGGCTTCGGTGCGGGCTACCTCGCCTCGACGATCAACCGGTGAACCCGGTCACAGCGGAATGGTGCCCGGCGCGAAGATGAAGATGAGGAGGACCACGACGATCGCGACCAGGGCGATCCAGGCGCCCTTGTTCCAGGCCCAGACCTTCGCACCGTCCAGGGGCAAGATTGGAACCAGGTTGAACCCGCCCAAGACGACGTTCACGATGGCTACCTCCGACAGAGCGAAGGACAGCAGACCGGAGACTGCTCCTCCGGCGGGCAACGCGATCCAGCCCACGAAGAAGCCGGCCCCGAGGAGGATGTTCGTCAAGGGGCCGGCCGCGCTGATGCGCCCGTTCTGTTCCTGCGTCACCCGGCCGGAGATCCACGTCGCGCCCGGGGCCCCGAAGATGAACCCGACGAATGCGAACACGAACGCGAGCGCGAGGCCGCGGAGGTCATAGCGGAACTCCGCCCAGAGGCCGTAGCGCTGGGCGACGACCTTGTGCATGATCTCGTGCAGCCCCACACCCGTCCCCACGGACAGGAGGGAGACGCCGAACAGGAACGCGAGGATGATCGGGTCGGAGAGGTAGCCGAAATCGTAGCGCACGAACAGGACCGTGAAGGCGCCGCTCAGGGCGAGGATCGCGATGGCGAGCTGGCGAATCTCCGTCGAACTGAAACGGACGCCGGGCCTCCGCGGTTCCTGATAGATGTACACGGGAGGCGCTGCGTACTCGGAGTAGGGCCCGCGCACGATGAGGCGTCAGCCCCCCTCCCTATTTAGGGTTGTGGTCGCGCGGTCAGATGAACTTCGCGCCGCAGTTCTCGCACGCCTCGGCCTGAGGCGGCAGGGCGACGTCGCACAGGGGGCAGCGGAACTCGCCGCCCTCCACCTTCTTGAGGATCTGCGCGCGGATCAGGCGGACGCTCTTCTCCCGGAACTCCTCGAGGTCCGAGGCGAGGAGGTCCTCCAGGGGCGCCACGTCGAAGCCCTTGGCCCGCCACGCCTCGACCTGCCGGCGGTACTCCTCGCGGACGAGGGCCTCGGGGTCCAGTCCGCCGAAGGCGTCCAGGAGCTCGCGGCGGATGTCCTCGGGCAGCTCCCGGACGTCCTCGTCCTGGGACAGCCCGACGATCTCCCCCGTGACTTGCTCGAGCTTCTGCTCCACCGCCTGGACGGGCAGCTCCGTGGACGCCGCGGAGCCGCAGGTCGTGCAGCGGTCCGCGTCCGCGGGCCACGGGGAGCCGCAGACGGGGCAGCGGTCGCCCCGGGCCACCGCGGGCACCTGGGGGACGAGGTCCGCCAGGAGGGCGCGGCGCGCGATCGCGTGGTGCAGCCCCTTCCGCACGGCGCTCTCGGGGAGGGCGAGGCGAACGATGTCGGAGAAGTCGTGGAACCCCCGGGCCACGAGCTGCCGCGCCCGGGCGTCCGAGATCCCGGGCACGGAGGCCAGGAGGCGTACGGCCTCCGCGTCCGAGGGCTTCGTCTCCTCGGCGCCGAGGGACGCGCCGCAGGCGTCGCACTCAGCGATCGGGCCCGGAAACAGCTTCCCGCACGTTCGGCAGATGGCCTGGCCGCGGAGGAGGATCGTGTTGCAGCGGGGGCACACGGCCCCCTCCGACTCGTAGCCGCAGACCCCGCAGCGATGGGCCACGCCCATGCATCCCCGGGACGCTACTTAACGTGGTCTCCCCGACTATCCCGCCGCGGAATCGCGCCCGCGTTCGACGGTTGAGCGAACCGCTCCCAACGACGTTCCAAAGGGTTCAAGCGCCCGCGCGGCCGAGAGTTGTTCCGGGAGACGTGGTACCCACGGTGCGCAGGGGAGCGGTGGGCCTCTGGCTGTTCCTCGCCGGGATGGCCCTCGGGTTCGGAGTCATGCTCTTCGTGGTCCTGTTCGAGTCGTCGTCCAGCTTCCAGGCGCTCACGTCGCCTGCGATGACCGAGGTGGTCCAACCCCTAGGCTACGCGCTGGAGGGCGGCACCCTCCTTGCCTTCGGGTTGACGCTGGCGGGCATCGCATGCTTCTCGTTCGCGCCGACGACGGTGGAGACCGAGGGCCGGACCGCCGCGCCTCGGCTCCGTCGTGGAGCCGACGACGCCGTGGGGCGGCACGGCCGGACGAAGCGGAGGCGGAGTCCGCCGCCCGTGCCTCACGGGTCCACGTAGCGGTCGGGGAGGAGGTCCTCCGCCCGACGACGGACCACGCTCCCCTTGGGTCCCGCGAGGAGCACGGTCAGGTTCGGGGCGTAGTCGTTGAACATCTCGCGGCACACGCCGCATGGCGGGACGATCCGGCCGCGCGGGTTCCTCGAGCCCCGGGTCCCCCGTTGCACCGCGACGACCGTGTCCAGACCCGTCTCGCCCGCCGCGATGGCCATCCCGAGGACCACGGCCTCCGCGCACACGTCGACCCGGCCGACGTACTTCGCGTTCAGGTTGACCGCGGCGTAGATCCGGCCCGACTTCCCGCGCAGCGCGGCGCCCACGGAGTGCCACCCGGGCTTGAACCGGCGGATGAGCACGGACCGCGCGGCCTCGATGAGCTGGTCGTCCCGGTCCTTCGTGGAGGTCGGCGCGCGTCGCCGCGAGGCCATGCGACGGTCCCCAGCAGTCTCCGGGAGATAAACCCGCGCATCCCGCGAAAGGGGTTTCACTTTCGCCCCCCTCTCCCCGATACCCCTTCATAGCCTCAGGCCGTCCCGAGGCTTCGCGACCCGAAGGCTGCCGATGGACCAGATCGCGATCCGAGAGGCGCCCCCCTCGACGGCGGAGCGGGTGCCCTGGCCTTTCGAACGCGTGCGCCCGGGCCAGGCGGAGTTCCTGGCGGATGCCCGGCGCGCCCTGGCGGAAGGCAGGCAGCTCCTGGCCCATGCGCCCACGGGGATCGGCAAGACCGCGGTCGCCCTCGTCGCGTCCTTGGACGTCGCCCTGGAAACGGGCAAGACGGTCCTCTTCCTCACGGCGCGGCAGAGCCAGCACCGGATTGCGATCGAGACGCTCAAGCGACTGGAGGCCCAAGCAACGCGGATCCCCGCGGTGGACGTCATCTCGAAGCAGGACATGTGCCTCCAGCCCAACCGGCCCGAGTACGGCCGCGCGTTCCACGAGTTCTGCGAGCTCAAGGTCCGCACACGGTCCTGCAGCTTCTACAACCGGGACGACTCCGTCGTGGTGACCGCCATGTTGCAGCGTGCGCTCCACGTCCAGGAGCTCATCCGCGCGAGCTCCGCATGCCACGTATGCCCCCACAAGGTCGCCATGGACGCGGCCGAGCTGGCCAAGGTCGTCGTCTGCGACTACAACTACGTCTTCAGCGACATCCTCCCCTGGACCCTGGAGCGACTCGGCAAGGGCCTCGAGGACCTGATCCTTGTGGTCGACGAGGCGCACAACCTGCCCGACCGGATCCGCGCCCACCTGGGCGGCGATCTCTCCCTGACCGACGTCCTGCGCGCGGTGCGCGAGGCGCGGAACCTGGATCCGGAGGCGGCCCACCAGCTCCTCGGCGTCGCGAAGTCCCTGGAGAAGTTCCTCCTCGGCCTGCCCGCGGAGCGCGTGGCCAAGAAGGAGGAGTTCATCGACGCGGTCGAGGCCGGGTTGCGGCACGGCCTGGGCCACCGAGTGACGTACACGGACCTCGTCGAGATGGTCTCCCACGCCGCGGAGGAGGGCGTGCGCCGCGGCCTGTCCACGTCGCTCCCCGAACTGGAGGAGTTCCTGCGGCGGTGGCGGGACCAGGACGAGGGCATCCTGCGCCTCGTGGCCCCGGGGAACGAGGGCAAGTTCGCCTTCCGGCTCATGGACCCCAGCGTCCTGAGCAAGCCCGTGTTCGACCGCGTGCACGCGAGCGTCCTCATGTCGGGGACGCTGTACCCCGCGGAGATGTACGCGGACCTCCTGGGGATCGGGCCCGACCGGCGCTGGATCCGCACGTACGGCACGCCGTTCCCGCGGGAGAACCGCCTGGTCCTCGTCCATCCCGTAGCCACCACGCTGTACGCCAAGCGGTCCGAGGAGATGCACGACCTGATCGGCCGCGAGGTCGTCGCGATCGCCGCGGGCATCCCGGGCAACGTGGCCGTCTTCTTCCCGTCGTACGACCTGCTCCGGGAGGCGGAGGACCGGATTCGCCCGGCCGGGCTGCCCAAGAAGCTCCTCGTGGAGAAGCCGACGTGGGACAAGGCGCGGCGGGACGGGGCGCTCGAGGCGCTGCGGATCGCGCGGGAGGACC
>DUJI01000097.1 GCA_013329855.1 Thermoplasmata archaeon
GGATCCAAGGCATGTTCTCGAACCGCACCACGATCAGGTCGGGGTTGTAGAAGGGTCCAGGCATGCAATACCCGTTGGTGCAACTCGACGTGGGGGGGACCGCACCCAGCAGGCCCACGATGGTCAGGCTGACCGTGTAGTTCGTGGTGTTCCCCATCGTGTAGACCTGATTCTGCAGGAAGATCGAGTCCCCGCGATGGAGACCCAGAGACGCCGCGAACGCATCGCTGACCAAGGCGGACCCGTTCGGGACGTCCCAGCCGCCCGTGTTCGCAACGTTCCGCAGCGGGCTGGGGACGTGGGCTGGATCGATGCCCACCAGATCGGCATAGATCGGGTACCGCATCGACGTGTTGTTCGTCACGCCCCAGATGTACTGCTCACGGTACAGGTCCACGTCTTGGACGCCGGCAAGGCTGGCGATGTTGTCGCGGAACGCACCCACGTCGAATGTGGAGCCCGTGCTCCTCGTGAGACTGAGGTCCCCCGGGATGTTGGCTAGCATGCCGTCCAGGGTGGCCCGTGTGGACGAATCGATAGCGATCAGGGTGCCCGAGACGAAGGTCACGGCGAGGAGCACGCCTAGGATGGAGGAGAAGGTGCGGCGTCCGTTGTGACGGACACTGTCGGCGGCGTACCGCCAGAGGCTCATGGCATCCCTCGCCGCGAGGAAGGAGCGCGGCGCGGCCCCATATACCTACCGGAATCACTCGCTTCCTGCCGATCTTCCGGGTGCATGACCTCCGCGGGCCCGCCCGGCCTTGGGCCCGGCCTAGGTCTCGGGGTGCTCCGTCCGGAGCCTCTCCTGGAGCGGCGCGAGCTTCGGATGGACGAAGGAGCCGTCCTTCTCGAGCGCCTCCCCGTCGAAGCGCACGGAGGGCTTCATCGTCACCCCGTCGATATGGCTCTTGGCCAGGGTGAACCCGCCCTTGAACGAGGCCATCTGGGAGCCGAAGCCCGTGACGAAGACCCCGAAGGCCCGTTCGTCCTCGAGGATCTTGCCGCTGATGCTCGCGCCCGGGTTGAAGCCGAAGCAGAAGTGGGCCACGTTGTACATCTTGCGGTCCCGGAAGTGCTCGATCCAGTCCCGCAGGATCTTCGCCGCCTCCCCGCCGCCGATGGAAACGATCCGTCCCTTGGAGAGCTCCAGGCGGACGGGCTCGCGGAGCGGCGCGAGCGGGTCGGGCGGCCACACGGTCCCGTCCAGGACGAGGCTCCCCTCGATGGTCCGCTCCACGGCGGCCCAGGATATCTGTCCGCCCAGGTAGCAGTCGCGGCCCGGAATGACGCACTCCCCCGTGTCCAGGATGATGGGGCGTTTGCCCACCTGGAACGTGAGGTCCGTCCCCCCGGGCGACGTCACCCGGATCTCCTGGGCCCTGGCGGTCATCCTCTGCAGGGTCACGCCGAACCGCTTCAGCGCGGGCAGGGAGACGTTCCCGATGCACCGGGTCATCATGTCCCCGTCCATGCCCGTGAGGCACAGATGCCGGGTGCCCCCGTCCATCGCGCGCTGAAAGGCCCGCGTCGTGATCAGGTAGGTCCGCGCGAACTCCACGAGGACGTCCGCCTTTCGCATGGCCTCGGCCATGGGCGCGGGCGGCTCCGTGCCCGGCGGCCCCTTGATTCGGTACCAGACCTCCAGGGGCACGCCACCGCGCGCCTCCACGGCGTCCACCGTGGCGCGGACGACGCCCGCGTCGGCACCGGGGTCCCCGTACACGAGAACGGTCTCCCCCTTCTTCAGCTGCAGCAGATCCCGGACGAGGACCGTCGCGGCACCCTGCACGTCCACCATGGTCACCGGGCCCCCTTCTTGTGCTTGCGCTCGATCGGAACGAACTTGGCCTTGTACCCGAAGTAGCCGGGCCCGAATCCCTCGATGCCCCGGGGCGTGCGCCAGATCTCCGGCGCGGGTAGGCCGAACGCGGCGATGTGTTGCCCCTTCTTCACCCAGGGGTTCAGGATGGGCGCCCGCTTCTCCAGGTCGAATAGGCACACGAGGTCCGGAGCCGTCACGTCGACCTTCCCGTTGCGCCAGGCCATGATGTTCTCGTTCTTGAACCAGACGTGGTACCGCGCGCCCCGGTCCTTCCCCGTGCCGCGGATCTCGATGTCGCCGAACGTGAAGCCTTCCCTGTCCTCGTACTTGCAGTTGGACGGCGCGACGCCTTCAAACAGGAGGTAGCCATCCGTGGCGGCGAGGATCGCCTCCTTCGCGTCCCGAGAGTGGTCCTCGATGGCGTGGCCCACCTTCTCCGAGAAGGAAAGGGACCGCAGCACGAGTCCCTTCCGGAGGTCCGCGAGCCGTCCCGGGTGGTCCGCCACGCCGACGTGCCCGCCGCTCGCCACGGCCAGGGCCCGGACGAGAGCCTCCGCATGGAAGTCGTCCTCCACCCTCTGGACGACGGCCTCGTCCCCGTACTTGTTCGCGAGGCCCATGGGGGCGATGGGGATTCCCGCGACGAAGTACGTGGAGTGCTGGAGGTCCGGCACGGACCGGCCGGCGCCGTCCGCGTCGAGGGCGGGAAGGCCCAGTTGCGCCGCGACGACGAGCGCGGCGGCCGTGTTGCCTCCGCCCAGCTCCGTGGCCACCGTGGTCCCGAAGGTCACGCCCAGTTGACGCTCGAGGGCCTGGGCCGCTAGGATGCACTCTTGGCCGTCGTAGGGGGCTGACTTGGCCTTGAACGCCGTCTTCCCCGTCGGGGCGAGGCTACCGCAGTAGTACGGCGTGCACGCCCAGGTGTCCGGAGACAGCTCGTCCGGATCCGCGAGCCGGAAGGACCGCCCCGCCTTCAGGTCCCGCTCCACGTCCTTGAGGCCGCGCTCCAGGGAGCCGCCACCCCCGGTCCCCAGGAACGCCGCGCCGATCAACATCTCCCGCAAGTTCTGCAATTCCAGTGTCCTCACGTTCCGACCTCCTTGGTAATTTCCTCGACGAAATGACACGCCACCCACGTCGCGCCGATCTGGCGCAGCGGCGGCTCCTCCGCGGCGCATCGGTCCTTGGCCCATGGGCACCGCGTCCGGAATCGGCATCCTGAGGGGGGCTCCTGCGCGGAGGGGATCTCCCCCGCGAGGGGCACGTGGGTCTTCAGCCGCTCCGGGTCTGGCAGCGGGACCGCATTCCGCAGGGCGCGCGTGTAGGGATGCACGCCGTGCTCCAGCACCTCGATGGCCCCACCCACCTCCATGAGCTTGCCCAGGTACATGACGCCGACTCGGTCCGCCAGATAGCTCACGAGGGCGAGGTCGTGGGTGATGAAGAGGTACGTGAGGCCGAGCTCGGCCTGGAGCTCCTTGAGCAGGTTGACGATCTGGGCCTGCACGGACACGTCCAAGGAGGAGGTCGGCTCGTCGAGGACGATGAACCGCGGCGAGAGAGCGAGTGCGCGGGCGACCGCGATGCGC
>DUJI01000181.1 GCA_013329855.1 Thermoplasmata archaeon
CCTCCACCACCCCGTCCGCCGCGGGCTGGGCGAACGCGAGGGGGATGGATCCCGTCCACGCGGCCCCCGGGGCGGCCTGCGTCAATCCGACCGTCTCCCCCACAGGCTCGAGTCCCGAGGTCACCTGGACCGGCACCGCGGCGGCATTCGAATCGTACACCGTGATGTGGACCGTGTCCCCGGGCGCGTAGCTCGGCCGGTCGAGCACGACGCGGCCGTACGCCGGGTCGAGTCCGCCCGTGGCCACAAGGGCGAAGGGCTGCGGGCCCACGGGCACGTTGGCCCCGATGACTTGGACCTTCCAGTCACCCGGCAGCGGCGACTTGAGGAGCACGGCCTCCTCCGGGTTCGTCGTGTCGAACGTGGCGCCCGAGACGGACGCTCCCAGGGAGGCGGGACCGAAGTTGTTCCCGCGGTACACGGTGCCGTCGGGGGCCGTGACCTGGAGATCGAGATCGTTCACAAGGGCCTTGGACGCCCCCAGGGTGCCCGGGTAGTCCGTCCACGCCAGGACGAACCGTGCGCTCGCGGCGCCCGCCGCCACGTGGAACGTGTACGTGGACGCCTGGCCGGTCACGAGACCCGCGGCGTTGTCCACGACCTGCGTGTCGAAGGGGTCCCCCGGGAGCGGGAGGACGCTGGACAGGAGGACGCGGCCAAAGCCCTGCTGGTTGTTGGGCCACGTCGAGGCGGTCGTGCCCGTCCCCGTCAGCTGCTGCCCCGAGGCCAGGAGCATGGCCCGCATGAGGGCCGCGCTCGGGTCGAACGCGTCCGCGGCCACCGGGGTGCGGGAGGGGTACCAGCCCTGCGTGAAGTACTGGCGGATGATCGCTGCGGCCGCCGCGGCCGCGGGTGTGGAGAAGCTCGTGCCCGCCCACGCGTGGTCCCCGGGCAGGATGCAGTTGCCGGGGTAGTTCGGAAAGTCCAAGGGATTGCCGCTCGACGTGGCGGAGAAGCCGTCCGCGACCGTGACGAGGTCGGGCTTCAGGCGGCCGTCCTGGGTCGGCCCCTGGCTGCTGAACGACGCGAGGTCGTTCTGGGTGCCGAAGCACTGGGAGGCGCCGTCCGGGTTGCACGCGCCGCCCACCGTGACGACGTCCTTCGCCGTGCCTGGCGTGTTGACCGTGCCCGGGCTGGGTCCCTCGTTCCCTGCGGCGAAGAAGACGGTGAAGTCGGGATGCGCCCAGATGAAGGCGTCGACCATTCGGGCCTGGAGGTCGTACGCGTCCCCGGGGGCGCCCCAGCTGTCGCTCTGGATCCGGACCGGGGCCACGGGGTCGTTGTAGACGAGGCCCGGCGGCCCGAAGAGGTCCGCGTAGTCCTCCGGGACGTAGATCAGGGTCTCGCCGCCGTTCGTGCACGTGTCGCCGGCCGCCAGTCCGCCGACGTCCTCCATGTAGATCTGTGCGTTCAGCGCGTTCCCGTTGTTCAGGTCGGGCGAGATGCCGTACGCGTTCCCCGCGAGGGTGGACGCAACGGCCGTCCCGTGGCCGCCCCCGCAATCCATCATGGAGTACGGGTCCCAGGCGCCGCCGCCTCCCGGCCACGTGAGCTGGCCCGTGAGCACCCCCATGTCCAGGTACCGGACCACCTTGCGCCGCGTCGCGTCCGTCGTGTTGTAGAGGTCCCCCGAGGTGACTTGCGACGGCCGGAGGCGGAACTGGGGGTTGTCGTAGTCCAGGCCCGTGTCCGCGAGGCCGATGACCTGGCCCGTGCCGTTCAGGTCCGCGGCCCAGTAGCGATAGGCGCCGGAGACGTTGGTCTGGAGGACCCAGTCCGCCGCGTAGTTGAGCGGTTGCAGAGGGAGGACGGGGTCGAGGAACTGGACCTCGGGGAGCACCGCGAGCGCCGGGATGAGGGACGCGGGCACCCGGGCCCGGACCCACCGGAAGTCGCCCGTGCCGAAGGCGCCGAGGATGCCCGGGGTCGCCGGACCCGCCCACCGCGCGGGCACGCCGGCGCGGGCGAGCCACGCGACGAGGGCGTTCGGCGGTTCCCCCGGGACGAGGAGGGCGCGCACGTCGACGACGCCCGTGGCGTTCGCGAGGCTCGCGGGCATCTTCCAGGAGGCCTCGTAGGGTCCGACCCAGTCCACGTACGGGAGGCCGCGGAGGGCGGCGAGAGCCGCGGGGGGACCCTGCACCAGCAGGGCATCGTCGGGGACGTAGAGCAGGAAGCGGACGCCCGCGGCCGCGAGCGCGCTCTCCCACTCGGGCTTGATGGGAGCGTAGAAATGCACGAGACCCGTGGCCCGCCCCTGCGCGTCCGTGGCCCACGCGTCCGCGGGCGGGCTCGCCAGGGTGCGCACGTCCACGTCCCCGTTCAGGAGATGGAGGTAGGGCGCCGTCGGCAGGGCGACCGCATAGCGGCCCAGGGAGGCCAGCGCGTCCAAGGTGCTGGACGGGCCTTGAGCGACCGAGAAGGCGCCGTAGGATTCCAGGAGGCGGCCGCCCGCAGCGTCGATCTCCCGGATGGACGCATCCGTCCGGAACGTGACCGTGGCGCCCGTCCCGGGGAGAGGGGACGGCGCCGCGGGTTGCGGGAGGGGGGAGGGGAGCTGGACGAGAAGGACGAGCGCGAGGACGAGGACGACCGCGAAACGCCACGAACGAAGGGCCGTGTCGCCGTTCCTCCTCGGGAGACCGCGGGCCCCCTCGGAGGCTCCGGTTCCGGGGAGCTAGGATGCGGGCGACGCCACATTAGGCTTTTGGCCCGAATCGTGTCGCGTCGCGGCGGGCCGTCTCTCGCGGGCTACTCCGCGAGGATCCGTGTAGCCTGGAGGATTCCGTTCTGGAAGATCAGGGTGTAGTAGTTCGGGGAGTGGTTCGTGCCGCGCATCTTCACGCACCGGATGCGGCGCTGAATGTTCGCGTCGTCCACGCGCTCCATCTTCAGGTGGATAATCGCGTCGCTCAGGAACTCCTCCCCGTGCTTCCCGAAGTCCTCGGAGCGCGGCTTCATCTCGGAGATCAGGATCGTGGTCGCCTTGAGGTCCCGCAGCCACTCGAAGAGCTGGAACAGTTCCTCCCGGGGGTTCTCGAAGCGCGCCATGACCTCGAGCACGGGCAGCGAGTCGACGACGAGGATGTCGTAGTCCAGGGAACGCTTCAGGTTGGACGCGTACATCTTGAAGATGTCCATCCAGGTGCGCTGGGCCATCCCGTCCAGGTTCCGACGGATCATACCCAGGTCCACGATGCTCACCTTGGCCTCCACGTCCTTCGGGCTCAGGCCCATGCCGACCAGGTGCCGCGTGAGGCTCTCCCGCCCCTGCTCGAGGGAGATGTAGGTGCCCGTCCGGCCGTCGTGGAGGGCGTTCTGGTAGAGGACGTTGAAGGCGATCGTGGACTTCATCGTCCCCGGCTCGCCGGCGAGGAGAAGGACGCTGCCCGCGGGGATGCCGCCGCTGAGCGTTACATCAAAACCGTGGATGAACGTCCGGATGCGGTCTTCCTGCCCCATCGCGGGCCGTTCCATCGGAAGGAGGACCTATAACCGTTCCTAACCCGTTATCAGGCGCGAGACGCCCCGCTCGTCCCATCCCTGGAAAAATAAGGGGGAGTGATAGGCAAGGTGACGGCGGAGGCACGGTCATCCGGGGTATGACGTTTTCTGAACTCGGTCGGTGAGCAGCTGTTCCTCTGGAAACCATGGTGAAACGTTTATTGGTTATCCGGTCTGTTACCAGGTCCGCGGGGGAACGGCGCTCGTGTTCGTACCGGAGAGGAATCTCAAGGATCTGGTCATCTCCTACATTCGCGACCAAGAGCGCTCCATCAGCGCCCTGACCAAGGCCCTGGAGTCGGACGGCTATAGCTTCCACCGCCTCTTCGTGACCGGGTACTTGAAGGCCCTCGCCGACGTGGGCATGCTGCGGGAGAAGGAGATTCCTCCGGCCAAGGTGTACACCGCCTCGGCCCACCGCGAGGCGAATTTGTACGAGATGGTGGGCGAGCGTTGCCGTGAGGCCGCGGCGAACGAGCCCGCCCAGAGCCGCCTGGCCGTGGCCGCCCTCCAGCGTCTCTTTCGTCGCCCCGTCTTCCTGCGGGAACTTCGGGAGTGCGGCTTCGCGGGCGCGATCGACGCGCCCGCGGTCGGCAAGGAGGAGCGGGAGGAGGCGCGACGGGCCCTCGCGAAGTTGGGTCTCCAAATCCCCACGAACGAGCCCGCGTACCGCTTCGAGGAGCGCCGCAACGACCTGCGGGATGCGATCCTGTGCGACATCATCGTGGAGCGATTCGGCCTCGCGTCCCTCGTGCTGGACACGAAGCAGATGAAGCTCACGGAACGGTGAAGGAAGCTAGGCCATCGGGGTGGACGCTCAGCTCCGACGCCGGTGAGCCCGGACACCTCCTCGGTCCCGCACCCCCGCGAGCGTTGGTAGTCCGCGGTTAGGCTGCTCACTTCCGTGCCTGACCCGTTCCCCACGGTCAGGATAAGGGACGCAACTCTCCAGCTGCGTTCCCTACCGCCTCCAGCCCCGCGGGACAGAACCTCAACGTCGGCACCCGGACCGGCATCAGACTGGGAGCGCCGCCCCCGACTGTCACCGCCCCATGAGGACGATTTGGGTCTAAAAGGAGACGCCCGGCCTCCCGGTCAAGCCTAGCGGGAATCCCAACCGGGGTTTCCTATTTAACGATTCTTGGACGTTCCTCGTTCTCGGCGGAAGGGGCGCCCGGACCGGTGTTCGGTTGGGCCGCCTCCAGGGCGACCGCGCGAGCCTTCTGGTATCTCCCGAAGGTGGAAAGGAGCATCAAGCCACCGACAAAGAACACGCCCGCGGAGCACACCAGGCGCCAGGATTCGAGGTCCTGCCCGAACGGTCCGCTCGCTGTCAGGTCGGCGGTGAAGTAGAAGATGACTGCGGTCGCGATGATCCACAGGCCGATGACCATGGGCATCCAGACGCCCAGGATGCCCCGGATCCGTTCGCGGTTCATCGGCTCATCAGTCGGATGATCGCCTCTGCGGGCTCGCCGCCGCACTCCTCGAGGGCCTTGCGCGCGTCCTCCTCAGAGACGCCCGCCTTCTCCGCGACCAGCTGGACATCCTCCTCGGGAATCGCGGAGGGCGCACCGGACTCGGCCTTCTTGACGTCGGCGCGATCCCGCACGATGGGCTCGCCGATGACCTGCCAGATCTTCTGACCCTGGGCCGTGATCGCGGTGACCGCAGCGCCCCGAATCACGTATTCCTTGTCGGCCGTGCGGATGATGACCTCCTCGACGCCCTCAAGCTCCTCCTGCTCGATGCCCATGCGCTTCATCGCCTGACGCATCTGCTTGGGGTTCACGCGTCCGCCCGGAATCATGGGGCCACCGTCGTTGGCATGGTCGAGTTCCGGATAAAGGTTCTGCGCTCTCGAGGATGCAAACCAGGGTTCGACCGACTCGCATTCGTACGTTTAAATATGCCCGCCCGCATCGACTGAACGTTGCGCGTCGCCGTCGTCTTCAAGGATCGATGTCAGCCCAAGCGTTGCCATCTCGAGTGCATCAGCTTCTGCCCGCCGCAGCGCACGGGTACGGAAGTCATCTGGATCAGCCAAGAGACCGGCAAGGCGGAGATCAGCGAAGAAACCTGCATCGCTTGCGGGATCTGCGTCCGGAAGTGTCCCTTCGACGCGATTCGAATCATCGGATTGCCCGAGGAACTCAAGGAGGACCTGGTCCATCAATATGGCAAGAACGCCTTCCGTCTCTTCCGCCTCCCGGTCCCCAAGAAGGGCTCCGTCATCGGTCTGCTCGGGCCGAATGGGATCGGCAAGACCACCGCGGTGGGCATCCTGAGCGGAGAGACCGCGCCCAACCTGGGCCACTACCGCCGGAAGAAGCCGCACTGGGAGGAGGTGCTCGACTACTTCAAGGGCACCGAGCTCCACGACTATCTCGAGAAGATCTCCACGGGCCGGCTGAAGGCCGCGATCAAGCCGCAGTACGTGGACCGTCTGAACAAGGTCTACAGCGGCCAGGCGCGGGGCCTCCTCCAGAAGATCGACACGGGCGGACGACTGGACAGCTTGATGGAACCGCTCGGTCTCGCCAGCTTCCTCGACCGGGACATCGCGCAGCTCTCCGGGGGTGAGCTGCAGCGCGTCGCGATCGCCGCGACCATGCTCAAGGACGCGGACGTCTACTTCTTCGACGAACCCTCGTCCTACCTGGACATCTACCAGCGCCTGCAGGTCGCGAAGGTCATCCAGGGGCTCGCCAAGGAGAAGTACGTGGTCGTGGTCGAGCACGACCTCGCGGTCCTCGATTTCCTCGCGGAGACTGTGTACCTCATGTACGGCTCCGAGGGCGCCTACGGGATCATCGCGGAGCCCCGGCCCGTGCGGACGGCGATCAACGTGTACCTGGGCGGCTACATGAAGGAGGAGAACATGCGTTTCCGGGACCGGGAGATCCGCTTCGAGTCCCGTCCGCCCCGCGGGGACTGGAAGGCGGAGACCCTGGTCACGTTCGATGAGCTCACCAAGCGCTACGAGAACTTCGAGCTCACGGTCCGTCCGGGGAAGCTGCGGAAGGGGGAGGTCGTCGGGGTGGTCGGTCCGAACGCCACGGGCAAGACCACGTTCGTCAAGATGCTCGCCGGGGAGGAGACGCCCACCACGGGGACCGTCCAGGGCAAGTGGCAGGTCTCCTACAAGCCCCAGTACCTGGAGTCAGCCTACGAGGGCACCGTGCGAGAGCTGTTCATGAACGCAATCGGCAAGAAGGCCGAGTCCGGCTACTTCGACACGGAGATCCTCGAACCGCTCAAGGTGAAGGGCATGCTCGAGCGCGACGTGTCCACCCTGTCCGGCGGCGAGCTGCAGCGTGTGGCCATCGCCCTCTGCCTCGGCCGAGACGCGGACATCTACCTGATCGACGAGCCGTCCGCGTACCTCGACTCCAACCAGCGCATGGAAGCGGCGAAGACGATCCGGCGGATCATGGAGCGCGAAGCGCGGACGGGCCTCATCGTGGACCACGACGTCTACTTCATCGACATGGTCTCCGACAGCATCATGGTCTTCTCCGGGGACCCGGGCCGCACGGGCGTCGGCGAGGGTCCGTTCCCGATGCGGGAGGGAATGAACCGGTTCCTCCGGATGGTCGGCATCACCTTCCGCCGCGACGCGGACACGAACCGCCCGCGGATCAACAAGCTCGACTCGCGCTTGGACCGCGAGCAGAAGTCCACGGGCGAGTACTATTACGCGATCGAGGAAGCCGCGAACGCCTCGTAGGGCTCGTGTCCCGGACTCAAGCCTCGATGCGCGTCACGGGTCGGCCTGCACCCTCCGCGATGGGTTCGCCGTCCTCCACGATCCGCTCCCCGTGCAGATAGACCGTGGATGGGAAGACCCCTTCCATGCCCTCGAAGGGGGTCCAACCGCACTTGTACCGGACGCGGCGTGCGGTGATCTTGACCACCCGCCGGGCATCGACGACCACGAGGTCCGCATCCGCGCCCACCTCGATCCGCCCCTTCGGGATTCCGAGTATCTCCGCGGGCCGTGACGCCATGGCGTCGACGAGCCGTTCCAGGGACAGTCTCTCCGCGCGCACCTGCCGCAGGAGGAGCGGAAAGGAGGTCGCGATGCCCGGGAGCCCGGAGGGCGCTTCGTCGAACCGTTCCTCCTTCTCCTCCCGGGTGTGGGGTGCGTGGTCCGTCGCGAGCGCGTCGATCCGGCCCGCGGCGAACGCATCCCAGAGCGCCTCGCGGTCCTCGGGGGAGCGCAAGGGCGGGTTCACCTTGCCGAAGGCTTGGAGCGGTCGACCCGTGTCGAGCAGCAAGTGGTGCGGCGTGACCTCCGTGGTCACGCCCTCGGGCACCGCCGCGAGCGCCTCCGCGCAGGTGACGTGGGCGATGTGCACCCGTGCCTCGCCCCGCAGGGCCCCCAAACTTCGAATCGCGCTGGCTTCGGACTCCTTGGGGCGGGATTCCGAGTGTCCCGCGAGCGTGGCCGGCTGTCCCTTCCGGAAGCGATGCTCGTCCTCGGCATGGGCCACCACGAGCCGCCCGAGTTCCGCGGACGCGTGGAGGACCGCGCCGAGGGTCTCCGCATCGATCTGGAGGTTCCCCGTGCTCTCGGCCATGTAGACCTTGAAGGCGGTGGCGTCCCGGAGTTGAGAGACCGCGCCCTCCGAGCGGGGCGCGGCAAAGAGCCCATAGTCCACCGCAGCACGGCCTCGCACCCGAGTCCGCTTGTCCTGGAGGACGGCCCGCGTGGTCACGGGCGGACGGGTGTTCGGCATGTCGACGACGGTCGTGACGCCTCCGAGCGCCGCGGAGCGCGTCCCGCTCGGGAAGTCCTCCTTCTCCGTGAGCCCGGGATCGCGCAGGTGGACGTGCATGTCGACGAGACCCGGCGCGAGGCACAGCCCCGCGCAATCGACGGTCTGGGTGCCTTCGGGAATGCCGTCCTTGAACAGGCCGGGGCCGAAATCGGCGATCATCTCGCCGTCGGTGAGAAGGTCGCCCTCGGTTCCGAGCCCGCTCGCGGGATCGAGCAGGCGCGCATTGAGATAGGCGACGCGTTCGGGATCGCGCCCGCGCCCGCCTTGCCGCGCCGCGCTCATGACTGCGGCGCTCCGGTTTCGGGGAGGACCCGGGTCAGGATGTCGAGGCAGGCCATCCGGACCGCCACCCCCATCTCCACCTGCTCGCGGA
>DUJI01000116.1 GCA_013329855.1 Thermoplasmata archaeon
TGCATGGCCGCCCCGCGCCGCGTGCCGGAGTGGGGGGATGCCACGGGGCGGCCCTTTCTCGTTTGACCCGATCCGAGGTCCCCATCAGACGCTGCGGGAAGACGCGGACTCACTGCGGCTTGCGGGACTGGACAGGGGCGCGGGCAACTCCTTCCACGCCACAGCATGTCCCGAGGCCTTGGCCAGTTCGTCACGGACGATCGAGGCGAGCCGCTCGGCTTCGCCCTCCAGAATGGTCTCCACGTAGCGGAAGAACTCCACCCCGCTCGCCGCGGACCGCGGACTCCGGTGCATCCGCCACAGCTCCTCCCGAATCACGCCGAAGGCCACGAGGCGGGGATCCCGGTCCTTGTCGGCCAGAATGACGACCCCGTACGTGTCCGGACTGCGGACGATCTCCATGTAGACGAAGGGCATCCAGGGGGAGGCGGACCAATGCCGCTCACCGTCGCCTGGGGGGGATGCCATAGGCTTCGCGGTCGATACGAAGTGGGGTGCCACCCTATGAACCCTGCGGCCGAAATGTTCTATTTTGCCCCGCGCATACCCCCTCCGAGGCCTCCCGTGCGCCACTACCGCCGCAAACGGACCTATCCGACGAAGGAACGTGTCCTCGTCCATCTGTCCGCGGAGGGGCTGCGGCCCCGGGAGCGGGGCCAGGACGCCGTCGCCTCCGCCACGAAGTCCGGGCGCAGCACGTTGACCAAGTGGCTGGGTCGCCTTGAGGACGAACGCCTCGTCGTCCGGGAGCGGGTCCGGATCGAGGGGCACCGTCTGCCCAAGTACGCCTACTACCTGACCGACGAGGGTTGGACGGCGGCCGCACGGCTGCGGGAGCGCCTGGGCGCAGACGTGGTCACGCTCCAGGCCCCGCACCTGGGTCCCCTCTCCGTGCGTCTTGCGGAGATCCCCACGTTGGCCGCATCGCGCCTCGACCTGACGTCGGCCGTGTCCCTCGTGGAGAAAGAACGGATCGATCTCAAGGCAGGCCCCGCCTCGGGCTACCGGCCCCGGGAGCCCCTGGTCTGGCGGACCGGCCTTCGCCAGGTGGATCACCTGTTCGGGCGGGAGGAGGAACTCCAGAGCCTGGACGCCTGGTACGATGGTGGCTCCCAGGTCCTCGTGATCACGGGGCTTCCGGGAATCGGCAAGAGCGCCCTGGTCGCGGGCTGGATCCGATCGCGCCGCCCCGGCGTCCCCGTCTATGCGTTCGAACTCCACCGGTCGACGACGCCCGCCGCCCTGCTCGCGGACTTCGGGGCCTTCCTCGCGGCCCTGGGGAAGCCGGGGCTCGCGGCCCATCTGGCCCAGGGGGATCCGCTCGACCTGGGCTTCGTGCGCCGGCTCCTGGAACGGGATCTGGCCCGGATGCAGATCCTTGCAATCTTCGACAATGCGGACCGGCTCGCCCGGGGCACCGCTCGTCTGTTGGGCACCCAGCTCCTGCATCTCCTGCCGGCTTCGCCGGCCCGGGTCATTCTCGTCGGGCGTCGGCCACCGACCTGGCTGGACTTCCTCCAAGGGTCCGTCCCGTCCCTGGTGGAGCTCCGCATATCGGGGCTCGGTCCCGGGGCGTCAACGAGCCTCCTCCGATATCGCGGTCTCGGAGGCAATCCCGAGGCCATGCGGGACATCGTCCGGACGACCCGCGGCCACCCGCTCCTGCTCCACCTCGCCGCGTCGGGGGGCGCCAGCCACGCGACGGCGGTCCGCCGGTACCTCGAGGAGGAGGTCTGGGACACCCTGACCCCCGAGCAGAGACGCACCCTGGAGACCGCCTCGGTCCTCCGCCGGCCCGCGGCCGGGCGGCTCCTGGCCTCGGCCGCCCGTGTGGACCGGCGCGTCCTCGACAGCCTCACGGAGAGGAACCTCCTCGAGCGGACCGTGGCGGGCGGGTACCTGGTCCACGATCTGGTCCGGTCGTTCCTCGTGGATCGGATGGATGCGCGCCGGGCCCGCATCCTCCACGAGCGGGTCGCGGCCCTGTTGCTCGGCAGCCCCGAGCCCAAGGGGCGGTGGGAGGGCGTGTTCCACCTCCTCGCTGCAGGGAAGACGGAGGCCGTCGCCCAGTACCTCGATTCCGACGGCGCGCCCCTCCTGGACTCCGTGGCGGCCGAGGAGATCGCCGCGGTCGTGCGCAGCCTGCCTTCGGAGGCCGCCGACCCGGCCTCGTCCTGCGTCTTCTCCGAGATCCTGGGAGACAGCCTGCGCATCCGGGGCCACGTGGGACCCGCGCTGCAGCAGTACCAGCATGCCCGCGCCCAGGCTGAGGAACGAGGCCGCGACGAGAGAATCCCGCGGCTCCTCCGCAAGATGGCGAACCTCGAGCGCTGCCGGAACCGGTACCCCGAGGCGCTCGGGCACCTGGTCGAAGCCCAAGCGCGTCTCCTCAAGGCGGAAGACACGGTGGAATTGACCGAGGTGCTCCGGGAGATGGCCCTCGTCGAAGAGGCCCAGGGAGACTTCCCGGGAGCGGCGAAGCATCTGAACGACGCAATCGACCTGGCGGCCGAGACGTCAGATCGGGGCGCCCTTTCGCGAGGGCTGCTCACCCTGGGCAGTCTGGAAAGTCAGCACGGGCAGCAGGAACGGGGATTGGGCTATGACCGAGAGGCGCTGCGAGTGGCCGAACGGTCGGGTGACCTGACGGAGGTCGCGCGGGCTCACATCGTGCTCGGTGTTGATTTGGCGAGGGCGGGACAGAACGAGGCGAGCTTGCCCCACTACTCCCGCGGCCTCGAAATCGCCCAGCTCCTGGGGAACCTTCGGCTGACCGCATATGCAACCCTGAACCGCGCTTCGACTCTGCTCGAGTTGCGGCGATACAAAGAGGCGGGGGGTCCCCTCAAGGAAGCGGAAGGATACTTCGCCATCCTGGAGGAGAAGGACACGCTCGCATTCCTGAAGACCTACGAGGGCCAACGCGAGGTGGGACTCGGACACTGGACTCGAGGTGTGTACGCATGGGAGCAGGGGCTCCAGGGACTCCGCATGTATGCCACTCCCGCAGACCTCGCCCACGTCCTGGTCGAAATCTCCCGCTACTGTCTCGCCCGCGATGATTCAAAACGCGCCGAGAGCTACCTGAGTGAGGCACGCGTCATTGCGGAGAAACTCGGCGACGTGACTCTACTGTCGAAGGTGGAGGGAATCCTAGCCCCTTTGGGGGAGGGGGAACTCCACCATGAATCCTAGAGCGGTGGCTTCGGCCATCCCGCGGCAACGTTCAGGAACCCACCTCCGGCCGAGGCAGCGGCGGAGGGGGGATTTGACCTTCTCGTAGTTTGTTCCGTTTCGCCCCGCCATCACGGGTCGATGCATTCCGGAATGAGAGTTGCACCTATCGTCGGCGCCGGCGGGAGCGCGCCTGCTTCTTCTCCTTGGCCACCTTCCGCGTCGAACTTCGACGTGCGGCCGCCCGGGTGCGGCGCCGCTCGCGCAGGTCCGGCATCTTGCTCTCGAACAGGGCCATGACGATCCCCGTGGGCTCCTGGAACAAGGCCCACGATCCGACGCCCGGAATCTCCCGCTTGGGCTGGAGCACGCGGCCCCCGGCTGCCTCGATCTTCTTCACGTCCGCGTCGATGTCGTGGGACAGGAGGTAGTTCAGGATCCCGGGGCTCTGGTTCTCCATGGGGCTCATGAGGCCGCCGCCGGGACCGCTGGGCGCCGAGTACGTGTGGTAGTTCATCTCGGGCACGAACTCGAAGTCCCAGTCGAAGACCTCCTCGAAGAACTGTCGCGTCTTCTGAGGGTCCGTGGACGCAATCTCCATATGGATAAAACTGCCGGGTTTCTGTTCCGCCATGTCGCGCTTCCTCCCCCGAACGGGGACCCCGGATGCCCCCGCCGGGTATTTCCGACTTGCCCCCGGAGACTATGGTGAAAGTACTCCGCACGGTGCGGAAGGCGGTCGCAAGCGATGTCGCCCCTCGTCCGACGTCACGTTCATCCCCCGTTCGACGGACGTCCAATCACGGTTAAGTAGGGTGGTGGCCGAGCGGGGGCCGAGGTGAACGCACTCATGGAATCGAGCACAGCGAGCACGGTGTCCAAGCGCGTCACGGACTCGTGGCGCGAGCTGGGCCGCATGCACGCCTCCCAGGTCCTCGTCGTCCTGGGGAGCGCCATCGCGGTCTTCGCGGGCATCGTCGTCTATCTCGCGCGAGCCGTGAGCGAGGGATCCCCCGCTGTCGTCTCCTTCGGGGCCCTGTGGCTGTTCGTCTTCGGCCTCCTGGGCCTCCTGGGGTACGTCGTCTCGCGCGCGAGCTTGAGGAACGGCGCCATCGTCTCGGGCGTAGCCGGACTCGCCCTGCTGCTTCTGGCAGGCGACGTCGCGGGCCTCCTGACGGGAATCGTCGTCCTCCTGGGTGCGGCCTGGGCGTTCGTCCGGTCCCTGTGACCGGGAAGCCCGACCGTCTCCCTTTTTCTGGAATCCGGCGAGGTGACCCGATGAATCTCGAGTTCATCCCCATCCGGGAGATCGAGGGACCGAGGCGCGTGCCCAAGCGCCGCGGGATCCTCCGCCTCTACTGGATCGTCTGGGAGTCGTCCAACGCGCCCCTCTCCGGCGGCTTCATGCTCGGAGCGTCGCCGCTCTGAGGCGGCGTCACTCGAGCAGGTGGCCCGCGCGGTTCTGCTCGCGGGGGATCCAGCGGAAGGTGACGGGCAGCCCCCTCGCGAGTCCTTTCGCCTCCGCGTGGAGCGGGAGGAGCTTCGCGTCCCGGACGCGGTAGCGGCCGGCCATCTGGTAGACCACGAGCTGGGAGTCGCCCGACACGACGTAGCGCTCCCGCGGACGGGCGGCGGCTAGTTCGCGGAGCCGCCTCAGGAGGAGGATCAGCGCGCGGTACTCCGCGATGTTGTTGCTCCGTTGGGGACCGCGGTCCGTGGGGAGGTCGGGGATCTCGTGCACGTGCTCCTCGTCTCCGATGACGTAGGCGACCCACATGGGCCCCTTGCGCGCGAACTGGTTCCCCCGACAGGCGCCGTCGAAGAAACACGCAAGGGGAGGTCCGCGGGGCATGAGGTCTCTCCCGGCATCACGCGAGTTCCTGTCGTTGCCAGAAGAGATCGATCCGGCCGGGCAGGATGAACAAGATGGGAAACACGACGAAGCTCGCGAGGCTGACATCCGTGTTCAGGGAGGTGAGGAGGATGGACAGGCTCGCCACACAGGGCCCCATGAGAATCCGGCGCTGGCCCGAGCGGACGATCCGGAGGTCCAGGTCCGCGTCCACGAGGTGATGGTGGAGCGTGGCGTACGCGAACGTGGCATACAGCATCGACCCCACCGCGATCAGGTTGAGGCCGTAGAGGATCTGGGTCTCCTGGGCGAGCGGGTAGTGGCCCAGGAGAGCGCTCGTCAGGGGGAGCAACCCGACGAAGAGGAGGAAGACGTTGTTGAGCCAGATGAGTGCCCAGTCCGTGCGGCGGATGTAATGAAAGACGACGTGGTGCCCGACCCAGAACACGCCCAGGATGACGAAGCTTAGGGCGTAGCTGAGGACCGTGGACACGATGGGGAGCAGGTCGGGCGGCGTGAGGCCGAAGTCCACGGGACTCGTCACGTAGGGGACGATGACGCTCAGGACGAGGATGGTCATCACGGTCGCGAAGATCCCATCCGTCAGGGACTCGACCCGCTGCTTGCCCAGTCCGGCGACAGACCCCGTTCGCGCACTCATCGGATGCGGTCCGCCGAAGGCAACCCACGGCTATAAGGCCCGCAGTCGCAGCGGGCGGCGGCTCACTCCTTCCGGGCTTCCTTGGCCTTGGGGCGGAGCTCCGTGCTCCCGCACTTCCGGCAGCGCGTGGCCCGCGGCGCGTTCCGGGCGTAGCACTGCATGCAGATCTTCTTGAGCAGCAAGCGCCGCTCGGCTTCCGGGAAGCGGGCCATCGGGAGGGCGGAGGCAGGGGTGGTTTAAGAAGGCTTCGGGTTCCGAGGCCGGAGGCTCACCCTAGGGGGCGCCCCACCGCAGGATCATCAGCGCCAAGGCTTTCGCGGTCGCGATGAGCTCGTCGACGGTCACGTGTTCGTCGGCCATGTGGGCCGTTCGCGGGGAAGGGCCGACGGAAATCGTGGGTACCTTCGAGGTGTTGACCAGATGGACCATGTCCGTGAGGCTCCCGAAGCCCACGAGCTTCGGCGGAATCCCGAGGTCCGCCAGGGCCGCGGACGCGGTCCGCACGATCGGTTCATCCTCCCGCACCTCCCCCGCGTACAGGAAGCCCCCCGCGTCGAGGACGGGCGGATGCTCCCGCAGCCACG
>DUJI01000115.1 GCA_013329855.1 Thermoplasmata archaeon
GGGATCGCGGCGATCCTGTTCGCGGCTTACGTGTTCGGGCTCCTCTTCTCCCTGCGCACTCACCGCGACATCTTCAACCCCATGTCGGAGAAGGAGGAGAAGCCGGGATGGTCCATCCGCTTCGCGATCGGCGTCCTCCTCGTGGCCACGCTCCTCGTGGCGGGGGCCAGCGAGCTCCTCGTTGGGTCCATCGCAGCCGCCCGCACGTCCCTGGGCCTGACGGACCTCTTCCTCGGCGTGGTGATCGTGGCCATCGTGGGCAACGCGGCGGAGCACGGGAGCGCGGTCCTCATGGCCCGCCGGAACAAGATGGATCTCAGCCTCGCCGTGGCGATGACCTCCACGACCCAAATCGCCCTCTTCGTGGCGCCCGTGCTGGTCTTCGCCTCCCTCCTCACCTCTCAGGTCATGACCCTGGACTTCGAGGTCTTCGAGCTCGTGTCCCTCGCCCTCGCGACCGCGGTCCTCGCGTCCGTTGTCTCGGACGGCCGGAGCAACTGGTACGAGGGCGTCCTCTTGGTCATGGTGTACGCCCTGATCGGCGTCGCGTTCTTCTTCCATCCCTGAGGCGGGACGCGTCACGTCCGGAGCCGGCGTCCGAGCAGCCGTTCCACCTTGGAGACCTTGCCCTCGATCTGGTCCGTCGCGCCCTTGCGGTCGTCGATTTTGATGATCGTGGAGACGCGCTCGCAGTCCGCGGCGACCGCCTTGTGGCAGCGCGCGATGAGCTCCATCACCTCGTCGAACGATCCCTCGACCACGGTCCCCATGGGGTTCAGCTTGTAGGCCAGCCCGCTCCGGTCCACGAGGTCCAGGCACCGCGCGACGTACTCCGAGACGCCGACGTCCTTCCCCGTGGGCGAGATGCTGAACTCCGCGATGGTCATGGAGGGCCTCGACACCCTGATATCCCGCGCCGTTCTTCCGCGTTTCGTGCCCGTGGACTACGCCCGGCTGGCCGCGGATTACGACGCGGTGCGGGGGAGCGACCCGATCGACCGGGAGTACTGGTTCACGGGGCTTGCGTCGGCGGGCCNNCATGTCCACCCGGACCCTGGGCCTCCTGGACGAGGCGTTCCCCAGTCTCCTCGCCATCGACCGGGCGCGCTTCCCGACCATCGACGGAATCGTCACGAATCTCCGGAAGGCGGGATTCACGACCGTCTCCGCGGACGTCCGGCCTTTCCGGCGCACGGTGCCCGCGGACCAGGAGATCGAACGGGTGCGGAGGAAGTACATCTCCACGTTCGACCTGCTCCCCCCCGGGGAGTTCGAACGCGGCCTCGCTTTCCTTGAGGAAGAGCTCCCGAGGCGGTGCCCGGGCGGGTTCGACGCGTCCGCGGCGTTCACGTTCGTAGGCGCTTCAAGGTGAGCGCCGCGCGGGCCGCGCAGTCCGGGCAGTAGTCGTGGCCCTTGCGATCCGTGTCCTCCAGGTTGCGGGAGAACTTCATGACGCATCGCGCGTGGTCCTCATCGTGGGCTAGGCCCAGGGTGTGCCCGATCTCGTGCACGGCCTCCTTCAGGCAACGTTCGAGGAAGCGCGTCTGGTCCGGGTCGTGGAGCCTCGCCAGCGAGATGACCGCGGCGCGGCCTCCGGGCTGGGAGAAGCCGAACACGAAGTTCAAACCCGTCTCGTAGAGGTCCGCCTCCGTCACCCCGAGCACCCGCTCTCCCGCCTCCGCGAGGCATGCCGGGAACAGGCTCGATGCGAGCCGCTGCTTGCGCCGGGCATCGAATCCCTTCTCGGGCAGCGGGGTCGAGGGTGCGACTGCGACGGCGTCGAAATCCGAGAAGGACGTGCGAAGGTGGTCGAGGACGACGGGGTCCACGGAGCCGAAGGGCTTCAGCGTCAACCTCATCCTTTGACGACCCCGAGAGGGACCATCCGCGCGACAATCTTGGTGAGCCCCGCCCCCTCCGCCACGCGGACCACGTCCTCCACGTTCTTGTACGCGCCCGGGGCTTCCTCCACGATGCCCGCCTTGGTCGCGGCGTGGATGTAGATGCCGCGCTCGCCCAGGCTTCGGACGACCTCGTTCGCGCGGTACATCCGGGTCGCCGCGGCGCGCGACATCCGACGGCCGGCGCCGTGGCAGCTCGATCCGAAGGAACGGCTCATCGCGGACGGCAGTCCGACGAGGACGAACGAGCAGGTGCCCATGTCGCCTGGGATGAGCACGGGCTGCCCCACGTCCTTGTACTTCGCGGGCGTCTCCGGATGACCGGGAGGGAAGGCGCGCGTCGCGCCCTTCCGGTGAACGACCACCTTGCGCCGGCGTCCATCGACGTCGTGCTCCTCGATCTTACCGATGTTGTGGCACACGTCGTAGACGATGTCGATGCCCAGGTCCTCCCCGGAGCGGCCGAACGTCTTCGTGAACGCGTTCCGAACGCCGTGCGTGATGACCTGACGGTTGTTCCAAGCGAAGTTGGCCCCGCAGCACATGGCCGCCCAGTAGTCCTGACCCTCCTTGGAGTGCACGGGGGCACACGCGAGCTGGAGGTCTGGGAGGTCCATCTTCTCCCGCTTCACGACGCCCTCGCAGGCCGCGATGTAGTCCGACGCGATCTGGTGGCCGAAGCCGCGGGAGCCCGTGTGGATCATCACGCTCACCTGGCCGACCCGGTCGATGCCCAAGGCCTTCGCGGCCTCCTCGTCGTAGATTCGGTCGACCTTCTGCACCTCGAGGAAGTGGTTGCCCGAGCC
>DUJI01000107.1 GCA_013329855.1 Thermoplasmata archaeon
GCTCGTCGATGAAGACGATGGACGGGGACTTCTTGCGGGCCAGCTCGAAGAGCTCGCGCACGAGGCGCGCGCCCTCACCGATGTACTTCTGGACGAGCTCGGATCCCACGAACCGGATGAAGGAGGCCTTCGTGCGGTGGGCCACGGCCTTGGCGAGGAGGGTCTTCCCCGTGCCCGGGGGTCCGACGAGGAGGACGCCCTTGGGCGGCTCGATGCCCACCTTGCGGTAGAGGTCGGGCTTCAGGAGCGGGTCTTCCACGGCCTCCTTGAGCTCCATGATCTGCTGGTCCAGGCCGCCGATCTCCTCGTAGGTCACGTCCGGCTTCTCGATGATTTCGGCCCCCGTGACGATGGGGTCGTAGGACGGCGGGAGGACGCCCATGACCGCGAGGGTCTGCTTGTTCAGGGCGACCCGCGCGCCCACGAGGAGGTTCTCCTTGGCGATGTAGTCCGCCGCGTTCACGATGAAGTCGGGCCCCGTCGAGGACTTGACGACCACGCGGCCGTCCGCGAGGATGTCGCGGACGTTGCCGATGATCAGGGGCGGACTCTTGAGCCGGTCGAGCTCCTGCTTGAGCCGCTTGATCTCCTTTTGGAGCCGGATGAGCTCCGTCTCCACGTAGCGCTTCTCGCCCTCCACGCGCCGCGCCGTCTCCAGGAGTTTGTCGTTCCGATCCTCGAGCGAGGCGATTCGCTCGGACAGTTTCTCCGAGAATTCTCGGATCTGGTCTTCGTCCATGCAATCTCGTCCGGTGGGCCGGCGGAGGACGAAGGCTATATACCCAACACCTTTTATTTAGCGGTTGCGGACTTGGTTTCGTGATCTGCGAATTATGCGGCGCGGACGTCCCCCACACGAAAAACGTCGCGATCGAGAGCACGGTCCTGGCCGTCTGCAACAACTGCGCGAAGTTCGGAGACGAGGTCTCCACTCCCGTTGTCCGACGCGGCTCCATGCCCCCGGTGATCGCCCAGCGGCTCGAGGCGAGGAAGCGGCGTCAGACGCCGCGCGACGTGTACGCGGAGACCGGGGAGGAGGAGCTCGCGGAGGATTTCCCCCAACGGATACGTCGCGCGCGCGAGGAACGGGGCTGGAAGCAGGCCGACCTCGGCGCGAAGATCAACGAGAAGGTCAGCGTGATCTCCCAGCTCGAGTCCGGCGCGATCTCCCCCGGGGACGCCCTCGTGCGGAAGGTGGAGCATGCGCTCGGCATCAAGCTCAAGGAGAAGGTGCAGCCCATCGCCATGAAGAAGCAGGCCGCCTCGGGCTCGCTCACCCTGGGCGATCTGATCAAGATGAGGGAGAAGCGGGAGTGATCAGCGGAGGCCCAGGTGGGCCTTCACGGGTCCGATCAGGCGGGTCACGTCCACGCCGGTCTGGCGCGCCGCGATGAGGGCCGCGACCTCGACGTCCACGTCCATCTTCTCCTGGATCGCGTTGATTCCCGCGATCACGCCGCGGCGGTCCGTCTTCGTGGCCGCGACGAGGGAGTCCACAATCCGCAGGAACACGTCCTCCGTAACCGGGGTTGCGACCTCCAGCGTCTTCGACGTGGGCACGAAGTCGCGCGGCACGTCGACGGAGTCCAAGGGGAAAGCGGGGCGGATGTTCCCGCCGTGGGACTCCAGGAGCTTCGTCTCGAGACCGAGCTGCAGGAGGCGCTGCGCGTCGCGCGGAGGGAACCAGCGAAGGTCCATGGAGGCGGACAGCACGAACTCCCGTTCCGTGAGCTCCTCGCGGCCCTTGCGACGGAAGAGGAGGGCGATCGCATAGCGCAGTTCATCCATGGGAGTTCCCGGGGCGAGGGCGCACGAAGGAGGCGACCGGCTTAAAGGTGCCGCACGGGCGAACGTTTATCGTGTCGCGCGACCATGGATTCCGTGCTCCCGCGTATGGTCGCGCCGATCCGTGACGCGCGATGCAAGCCGGGAGAGAACGCCGCATGGGTCCCTCCTCGATAGCCCCGGGACGGGGCGCACCGTGACAGGGGGACAACGCGGCGTCCAACAATCCCTCGGCATGGGTCAGGGCGTCGAGTGAGCACCGCTTGGCCGTGAAACGCGCTGTTAATGCCGAGGGACAACCCCGGCTCCTTCGGTCTCTTCCTGCGCGCGCCTCCGGCGGCGCCACCCACTTCCGATGAGGGCGATGAGCACGGCTCCGCCGATGGGCACAGCCACATCCTGGAATTCAGGGATGGGCACTGTCGCCCGAGAGTCGGACGTCCCGGGAGTGGGGGTGGGCCCGTTGTAGCTCACGGTGACCGACGTCCCGCTGACCCAAGTCACCGCGAAGCGGATGCGGTCGTTGCCGTTGAGCGAGTGGGCGGCGATGGACGGCGTCGTGATTGTCACGTTGTTCCCGAATGTGGTGTACGTCTTCGGCCCGTACAGGGCGGTGCGCGCGGTGCATCCCTGGTTCGTGCAGAGGTCGATCTCCACGGAGTAGGAGGGCATATAGGTGACCGTCACCTTGACCTCGGTCGTCCTCAGCTCTTTGTTCCCACTCGAGAGCACGCCCGCCTCCAGGTTGTTGATGTCCGTCGGAGTCCACGCACGCGGCGTGGCGAACGGATATTGTGGGTAGGTCGTGCTCACGACTCCGTAGGCTCCCGTGGAGCACGCCGTGGCCGATCCGTCCGACTCGGTGGCATTCAGGAGAACGGTTGAGATCTTTGCTGGCTGCCCGCTGCCGGTTGCACCCCAGCACCACAGGGAGACCGTGACGCTCGTGATGTTCACAGGACTCGGCGGCGAGATCCAGTCCGGGAGCGCGAATGTGGAC
>DUJI01000130.1 GCA_013329855.1 Thermoplasmata archaeon
CACGCCCGGCCGCTGCGTCATGCGGCGGGTCTCTCCCGCCTCCTTCTACATGCCGATCGTCTCGTACAGCCGCGCCGCGTCCTCGTGGCGCTCCGCGAGGACGTAGTGCTCCGCCTGGATGCGCACGGCGCGCTGGGCCGCCTCGGGCCGCAGCTGGTAGCTGCCGATGTACCAGGCGCCCCCCGAAGCGGCCAGGGTGAGGCCCCGGCCGATGTTGTACGTGGCCAGGCGGTCGAAGCAAACCCAGGAGCACACGCGATGCTGGACCGGCGGCTTGCCCGGCACGGGATAGGTGTACGCATACACGCCGAGGCAGCGCTCGCAGCCCACCCTGCGGCATCCGTCGCAGGTCAGTGGCGTCAGGAGGAGCTTGCTGTAACCGCAGTTCGGGCAGACGGCCATCCGGTGCCTCGTGGGTCTTGACGTGCGTGGAGGGATTGAAAGGTTTCGGTGGCTTGCCGCAAAGGCCCTTTAGGACCCCCTCAAGGACGTGACAATAAAGGAGGCGTCCCGGCGGCGATTGCTCGCCGACAAGCCCGGGCGCCTCGTTGTGGAGGGATGCTTGTGCTCTGGGCATAGCCGCGGAAGGGTATATTTCTTTGTAAACCGGAATCATCACTTGTTAGCCCAGACGGTGCGAAATGCGGCAGAGTCGCGAGGCTTCTCGCGAGGGCCGGCGTGGGCGCTCACAGCCGCCGAAACGCCTTCTCGAGGCCGCGCACGGTATACGGCCTCCAGTAGAGCACGTCGAAGAACGCCGGGTCCCCGGCGACCCTCTCGTACTTGCGGCGGATCATTGCGGTCCCGTACCAGTAGCAGAAGGCGTAGGACGCCCACATCCGGCGCGCCGCGTAGTTCACGTCCCGGACGGCCTGCTGCGCGTCCACGAGCCCCGAGTGGACCGCGTAGTGGAGCATCTCCTTCCGCGGCTCCTCCCGGTACGCCATCCAGGCCAGGTTCACCTCGGTGCCCCAGCGGAGGCGCTCCAGGAGGATGGTCAACCGGTCCTCCTTGCTTCGGTCCCAGTGGATGAAGATCATCCCGTTCTCCGCTAGACCCTCCTCGACGGGGCCCATGGGATCCGCCGCAAGGCTGACGGCCGCCTCCCGGGGGAAGTCCCCCTCGAGGTACTCGTACTCCCGCGTGGACTGGTGCACGTGGTGTCCCGGGTACGCTTCGTGGGTGGCCATGTCGCGGAGGCCCGGCCACGTCCACGGCAGGTCGACGTTCAGCTTGACCCGGCTCTGGAAGTCGTGCGTGTACTGGCAGTAGCCGCTGTCGCGGCTGCGATGCATGGGCACGAGCCGCGCGCGCTCCGAGCGCGGGAGCTCGAACAGCTTCCGGGAGCCGCGGCGTGCCTCTCGGAGGAACTTGTCCATGGTGAGGAGGACGCTGTCACCCGGCACGCGGTGCGCGCGCTCCCACGCCTCCACGGCGGCCCGCAGCTCCTCGTCGCGGGACACGTGCAGGAGGCGGCGGATGCGTGCGCGCAGGCTCTCCAGCTCCTCCTCCTTGGCAGGTCGCGGGGACAGGCTGTAGAGGTCCCGAACCTGGTTCGGGAGCGAGGGCACCGCACCCTGGAGCATGTCTATCAGCATCCGGAGCGACGGCAGGTGATCCCGGAGCCACTCCTTGCGGAAGCCGTTGGGCATCTCCCGCGTCAGCCGCGCGAGACGGCGGTGGGCTTCCCGGATTTCCGTCCAGGACGCGAACGGAGGGAGGCGAATGGGATCCAGGTCCCAGGGAACGAGCCGCGTCCCGTCCTGCTTCCGCGACCGCCGGTCCAGGGAGTAGGCGAGCCGCAGGTAGAGACGCGATGCCTCGTCAGGCACCCCTCGCCGGGCCACGCGCGCGGGAACGGGGCCTAGGGGAAAAGGCTTGCGAGGCGTGGCGCTAGAAGGGCCACGCCCACTGCGCGTACAGCACGAGCGCGGACAGGACCACGCACATGGCCACGACGAGCCAGGGGTTGACCTTGAGGGCCTTCTCGTCCTCTTGGTCGAAGTAGCGGATCAGCCCGGCCGCGGACTGGAATCCGGAGTCACGGTTCTTGGGCATGGGATTCGACCCGAACCATGGGCAGGGGCGTATATGAACGTTTTCTCCCGGAGCGCGGGATCAGCGGACGAGCCCCTCGTAGCAGCGGCCCCCGACGAGGACCAGGCCGGCGACGCAGCCCACGAGGACGGCGAAGTCCAGGCCCAGCCCGAAGACGCTCGGGTACCCGGGGAGCATGAGCGTCCGCGCCGCGTCCACCATGTACGTCATGGGGTTCCAGGCGGCGACCGCTTGGAGCGCGGGGGGCATGAGACTCAGCGGGTAGATCGCGTTGCTCGCGAAGAACAGGGGCATCGTGAGCAGCTGCCCGATTCCCATGAAGCGCTCCCGCGTCTTCACGAGGGACGCGATGACCAGGGAGAGGGTTGCGAAGAGACAGGCGCCGAGGATGACCACGGCGAGGATACCTCCCAGGGCCAGCGGCGTCCAGGTCAGCTGGACCCCCAGGAGCATGGCCAGGAGCAGGATCACGACGACCTGGGAGAGGCCGCGGAGCCCCGCGGACAGGGCTTTCCCGAGGACGAGGGCCGTCCGCGGGGTCGGGGTCGCCATGAACTTGTGAAGGATCCCGAGGTCTCGTTCCCAGATGGCGGCGATCCCGTAGAAGATGGCGACGAAGAGGACGCTCTGGGACAGGATCCCCGGCGTGATGTAGTCCACGTAGGGGTAGGGACCCGTGTTGATCATGTTGGCCCGGGTGAAGACCTCCCCGAACACGACGAGCCAGAGGGCCGGCTGGACCATGCGGGTCAGGAGCTCCGTGGGGTCGTGGCGGAGCTTCTGGGCCTCCATGACCACGAGGGCCCAGGTCTTCGTGGCGTAGCGCCGCAGGTAGCGCAGCAGGCGTCCGAGCCGCCGGACGAGCCGAGGCGCCTCGAGTTCACCCAAGTCGACGTGCGGTTCTCCGTACCCTGGACGTGTCACGGTAGTTGCCTCCGGAATCGAGTTCGCCCCCGGTGTAGTGGGCGAAGACCTCGTTGAGCGTGATGCCCTTCCCGTTGCCCGTACCGGTCCCGTGGCCGTTCGGGCCCATCTCGGCGGCGACCGCGCGCTCGAGCTCCGCGGGAGTCCCCAGGGCCGCAATCTTCCCGAGGTGCATGATGGCCACGCGGTCGCAGAGGATCTCGGC
>DUJI01000123.1 GCA_013329855.1 Thermoplasmata archaeon
CGTCGCTCGATGTCGTCGCGGATGCGGCGGACCTCTTCGATGGGTCTGCCCGCGGGATCGGGCAGGGCCCAATCAATCGTGTCGCCGCGGAACTTCGCGGGACAAACGTCGCCGACAGCGCACCCCATGGTGACCACCACGTCAGAGGACATGATCTCGGCCGGGGTGATGGCGCGGGGGGTCTCGGCCTGCAGGTCGATGCCCACCTCCCGCATGACCGCCACGACCTCGGGATGGATCTGCGCCGCGGGCCGGGTCCCACCGCTGAAGACGTCGACGCCCGGTGGCCTCCTGCGACGCGCGAAGGCGGCCGCCATCTGGCTCCTTCCCGCGTTCTCGACGCAGACGAAGGCCACTCGGACCATGGGGCGCTTCGGGCAAGGAACCCCCGTACTTGAAACTGGTCCCCGTAGGTTCCGTAGGCCTGCGAACCTTAATCCCAGGAGCCCATTCCCGGCTCGGGAGCACGTGAGGCCATGAAGATCGACGTCGAGATTGGCGACATCGCCCGGTGGGAAGACGAGGTTGTCGTCGTCAACCTGTTCGAAGGGGTTGGCCATCCGGGCGGCGCGACGGGTGCCGTGGACACCGCCATCGGCCACCAGATTAGCGCGATGATCGCGACGGGGGACATCACGGGCCGCTTCAAGGAGGTCGCCGTCTTCCCGAGCTTCGACCGGATCCCGGGGAACCGCGTCATGGTCGTGGGCCTCGGCAAGCGGGAGGAGTTCACGCTGGACCGGGTGCGGGAGGTCTCCGCCACCGCGGCCATCAAGATCCGTGACATGGGCCTGCGCACGTTCGCGACGGTCATCCATGGGGCGGGGGTCGGCAACCTGGACCTCGGGGACGCCACGGAAGCGGTCGTGGAAGGCGCCCTCCTCGGCCTCTATCGCTACACGGAGCACAAGACGGACAACGACCACAAGAAGATTGAGTCCGTGACCCTCGTGAACCTGGATAAGGTCGCCGTGGGCGCCATGCGCGACGCGGTCCACCGCGCGTCCGTCAACGCGACGATGACCAACTTCGCGCGAGATCTCGTCAATGCGCCGAGCAACGAGAAGACGCCGCGGATGTTCGCCGACCGCGTCCGGGACGCGGCCAAGGCGGCCGGGGCTAAGCTCACCGTGCTCGACGAAAAGCAGCTCGCGGCGATGGGCTTCGGCTGTCTCCTCGGAGTGGCCAAAGGCAGCGTAGAGCCCCCTCGGTTCCTCGTCCTGTCCCACGACGGCGGCGGGAAGAGCAAGCCCATCGTGTTCGTGGGCAAGGGGATCACCTTCGATTCGGGGGGGATCGCCCTGAAGCCCCTGGAGGCGCCGGGGACGGATCCCATGTGGGTCATGCGCTACGACATGGGTGGGGCCGCCGCGGCGCTTGGCGCCGTCCTCGCCGCCGCCCGCCTCAAGCTCCGGGTGAACGCGGTCGCCCTCGCGCCTCTCACGGAGAACATGCCCAGCGGGAGCGCCCAGAAGCCCGGAGATATCGTGCGCTCCTTCGGCGGGAAGACCGTGGAGGTGCTCAATCCCGACGCCGAGGGTCGGCTCGTCCTGGCGGATGCCCTGGGCTACGCGAAGACCCTGAAGCCCCAGGCCGTGGTCGACCTAGCGACCCTGACGGGTGCCGTGAAGGTGGCCCTCGGGAAGCACGCGGCCGGGATGTTCAGCAACGACGACGCGCTCGCCCACCGCCTCGAGCGGGCCGCGGAGGCCACGTCGGAGAGGGTGTGGCGGCTCCCTCTCTGGGACGAGTACAACGAGCAGATCCAGAGCGACTTCGCGGACATCAAGAACACGGGTGGGCGCTCCGCCGGGAGCATCACCGCAGCGAAATTCCTGGAACGGTTCGCGGAGGGGATGACCTGGGCCCACCTCGACATTGCAGGGACCGCTTGGGTCGAGAGCGCTCCCGACTCGCCGAAGAAGGCGTATCTGCCCACCGGCGCGTCGGGGTACGGGGTGCGACTGCTCGTGCGGCTCCTCCAGGATTGGAAGACCACCGGCTGATCCTCGCGCGGTGCAGCGGGTCCCATAATCTTATGAAAGCGCGGACCCTACATCGAGGCCTTGGCCGCCTACCGAGACATCGAGGTGCTCCGATCCGAACTCGCGACCAAGCAGCGCGCCATCGAATCGCGTCTGGCCGAATTCCGCGACGTGGGTCGCGCGGCCGACGACCGAATCTTCGAGGAACTCTGTTTTGCCCTCCTCGCCATTCAGTCGAGCGCACGCAGCAGCGACGCCGCGGTGCAGTCCCTCGCGCGCGAGGGGCTCCTGTGGACCGGCGGGCCGGAGGAAATTGCGCGCGCACTCCGCCACCGCACCCGGTTCCACAACCACAAGGCCGCCTACATCGTGCGCGCGCGCGACCGGTTCTTCCCGCCGGAAGGCCCCGCGCTCAAGGCGGCACTCGACCGGTTCGCGGACCCGAAGGCGGCCCGTGCCTGGCTCGTCGCCGAGGTGGACGGCCTCGGCCTCAAGGAGGCGAGCCATTTCCTTCGCAACATCGGCCGCGGGGAAGATCTCGCCATCCTGGACCGCCACATCCTACGCAACCTCCTCCGGCACCGGGTCATCGGACGCATGCCCAAGTCCCTGACCCCCAAGCGCTACCTCGTCATCGAGGAGCGGATGGAGGCGTTCTCCGAGGCCGTCGGCATCTCCCTGGGCGCGCTCGACCTCCTCTGGTGGAGCCGCCAGACGGGCGAGATCTTCAAGTGACCTCCGGGACTCAGAACTCCTTCCAATCCCGGAGGAACCAGACGAGCCACAGGATTCCGATGGCTGCGGCGTCCGCGATCCCGGTGACGAGGAGGACGGTCAGGTCCGCCGAGACGGTCGGGCCCGGGAGGAACGTGAGGTACACGAAGAGGAAGGCGAACCACACGAAGGCGATGAGGACTGTCCCTGCGATCCGCGTCAGGAGCGATCCGCGGTAGCTCATCCGGCGCCCCATCGGGACCGTGGGGGAAAGGGTTTCGCGTTCCGCGGTCCGTTAAGTAGCCGCGTCGCCTTAGTCCCGTCGTGGATCGTCCGTTGGCGGAGGGAATCCGTTCGCGCCTCCTCGCCTGGTTCGATGCGGGCCATCGGGACATGCCATGGCGCCGGACGAAGGATCCCTACCGCATCCTGCTCGCGGAGTACCTCCTCCAGCGCACCCGGGTGGCCTCGGGGACGCCGTACTACGAACGCTTCGTCGAGCGGTTTCCCGACCTGGCGTCCCTGGCGGCCGCCTCGGAGGAAGACGTCCTTCGGGCCTGGGAAGGCCTGGGGTACTACCGTCGCGCGCGGTACGTCCACGCCGCAGCGAAGGCCATCGTCCGCGAGCATGGCGGCCGCATCCCGTCCGACGCGGCGACCCTCGCGACGCTGCCGGGCATCGGCCCGTACACCGCGGGAGCCGTCGCCTCCATCGCCTTCGGGGAGGCGGTGCCCGCCGTGGACGGGAACGTGACCCGGGTCGTGTCCCGCCTGTTCCGCGTCGAGGCCGACGTGACCACGGCGGCGGGCCGCGCGAGCATTCAGGAGCTGGCCGCGGGACTGGTACCGACCGCTCGTCCGGGCGCATTCAACCAAGCCCTCATGGAACTGGGTGCCAACGTCTGTACGCCCCGACGTCCTGCATGCCCCGCATGCCCCCTGGCCGGGCTCTGCATGGCCCACGGGGCGGGGGTCCAGTCGGCCTTGCCGCGAACGCCTCCGAGTCGACGACCCACGGCCGTCCCGGTCAGCTTCGCCTACATCCGTTCGCGCGGCAAGGTCCTCCTCGTGCGCCGGCCGGAGTCCCAGATCCTGGGCGGCCTCTGGTCCCTGCCCGGCGGTGAGGTCCCGTCGGACCGCCGGGCGCGCGCGTCCCTGCGGGATCTCGTGGCGGCGCAGACGTGCCTCCGCGTGGACGTGGCGGAGGACGTGGGGCGCGTGGCCCACGTCTTCTCCCACCGACGGTGGACGGGGCGCGTGTACCGGTGCGTGCCTCGAGGGACCGGACGTCTCCCGTCCACGGCACGATGGGTGGCCGCGGAGGAGGTCCTCCATCTCCCGGTAGTGCCCGATCACCGCAAACTCCTCGCCGAGCTCGGATTCCGCCGTCCTCTCGAGTCCTTCGACGCCCCCCGCCGAAGACGCGCGTGACTCCGTATCAATGACGAGATTCGCCTGCGCCCCTTGATAGGCTTGAAGGCCCCGTGGCCATCGATTCCATGACCTCCGGAGCCACCGCGGTCTTGGTCTTCCCCGGGAAGCGGGTGCAGGACCTCCTCGCCGCGTACGAAAAGGCGCTCGTCGACTCGGGGTTCGACATCAAGCAGCACGATTGGAACGGCCAGTACTACCTCCACAAGGCCATCCTGGGCAGCAAGGCGAAGGCCTACTTCGTCCGCAAGATCGTGCCCTTCGGCGAGCTGACCAAGTCGGGCAACCGCCTCGGGGCCGAGGCCCAGATCTATCCGTCCGGGAACCAGGCCGTCCTCCGCGTGGCGGTGGTCCCCTACATGGAGCTCTTCAACCGGGCCGAGGTCGCGTTCGTCACCCAGGGCGTGTTCGAGAAGATCGTCGAGGACGACTGGTCCGTCGAGAAGCTTCACGAGGTCGTGAACCGCATGGCCGCGATGGGGTTCGCGGGCCAGATCCCGGTCCCTCCGTGACCCTTAAGGGGCCCTTCCGGTATCGTGCGCCGTGCGCCGCTTCCTCGTCGTGGGCCATCGCGCGGTCACCTCCCCCGAGTTCTCCCTGGACGACCTAGCAGGCGCCGCGGGCCGCATGGACATCCTCCTGAGCGCCGCCAATGCGGCCCTCCTCGTGGCTCACGACATCCGCCGGGACGCGGAGGCGGATCTGCTCCTCCTCGGACCGCCGGACCCGCCGCGGCTCGTCCGGATCCTGGGCCACCGGGTGCGCTCCTACCAGCCCGATCTGCGGAGCAACGCGGCCCTGATCCGGAAGGCGCTGGAGCACGGCTCGCGCGTGGAGCACGAGGTCGCCCCGGGGATCCTCGCGTCGAAGACCACCTTCCCGGAGGCGCTCGACCGGCTCGGGCCCGCCTTCGTCTACCTCCGGCAAGGCGGCAAGGATATCCGCACGACCGCCGTTCCCGCGGACGCGACCTTCGTGCTCTCGGACAACCAGGATCTGGCCCCCGAGGAGGAGCGTGCCGTGCTCGCGCGAGATGCCCTCGTCCTCGGACTCGGACCTCATGCAGTGCATACCGATCAGGCCATCGTGCTTGTCCAGAACGAACTCGACCGGAGAGGCGTATGAACGAAACCGAGTACGTACGTACACTGCTGCAGGAGTTCGTACGCATCCCCTCCGTCACGGAGGCGGACATGCCCGCCATACTGTCCGCGGCCG
>DUJI01000070.1 GCA_013329855.1 Thermoplasmata archaeon
GTCAGTACCCCAGACCCCATGATCCGACCCGCCTCGTCCGGCCGGAGGTGGTGGGTTCCCCGGTCCCCGGACACGCGCGCGAAGGCCTCGACGTCCTCCAGTGTGAATGTCCGTTGCCAGGAGAATCTCTGACCTTCCTCGACGGTCATCTGTCCTTCGGATGCATACGGCCCTCTTATCCTTTGACTGAGCCGCCGCGTTGCCGGGGACATCGGCTCGGGTTGGGCGTCCCTCCTCCCCTCCCGGAGCGAAGCTCGCAGCCCGCCCTGTCACGCCCGCAAGTGCCCAAGGAATCAGACCCCCCGTGCCTCCGCTCCGCCGTGTCCCACCCCGCCTTCGGCTTCCTGATGTCCAGACCCGGCCTTGGCCGCGGTCGGAGTTCGGATGGGAGTGGCCTACCTGTCTCCGGAAGGCACTTCTTGTGCGTTGAGGCCCCTTGTTGGCGGCTCCCGAGGNNCGGGAGTCTGAGTGGGGGGACTCAAGGTGGCTCGATTGGGTCCACACAGGATCGTCGGCTTCGAGCCAAGCCCTTTGGGTCGCCGTCCAGGACGACGGTTCCCTCGTCGGCATGGCTGGTGTGTACTCGGAAAACGACCGTCTCCGGGTCCGGGGGATGTGGGTCGAGCCGGCCCTCCGCGGCCAGGGGATCGGCGGGGAACTCCTGGATGGGCTGCTCGCCTGGGTGAAGGAGGCCCATCCGTCGCAGGATGTGTGGCTCTCCGTCAATCCGGGCCAGGAGCCCGCCGTTCGTCTCTTCCGGAGCCGCGGCTTCGAGGCCACGGGGCTCGTGCAGCCGCTGGGGCACACGCCGGGTACGACCGTGCAGGAGATGGTCCGGAAGCACGCCGAGGGAACGTCGCCGGCACGAAGCTGAGCCCGATCCAACGACCTCGGACGCGCGCTCCGCGGCGGAATGAGCCGAGCTTGCCGCTCGGCTCGCGAGGCCGCAGGAGCGCACTCCCCCCTTGGCCCCCGATCGCGAGTAGAGGGCCCGCTTCCGCGCTTCCCTGAGGCAAGCTCATGGCCCGCCCCCTTGCGCCCCGCGGTCCCACGCCTCCCTCCCGCTCAGGCTCGCGGTCCCGGAGGACGCCGGCCCGGATCCCAGCCCGAGGAGGTCCTCCGCGACCGCCTCGACCCCGCGAGCTACGAGAAGCTCGCCGCGCTCGGGAACGAACGGGTCTGGGCCTTCGTGGCGGAGGCCGTGGAGCTCCTGCAGCCGGACTCCGTCCTCGTCGCTGCGGACGATCCCGCGGACCTGACGGCCATCCGCGACTTCCTCCGAAGCCTCACGCGAAGAGCTCGATCCAGATCCCGTTCGGGTCCTGGATGTACGCCCACCGGCTCGTCGCGGTCTTCATCTCCTTGACGAGGGGGTATCCCGCCTCCTTCGCCTCGGCGAGCGCCTGGTCGAGATCCTCCACCTGGAAGGCGAGATGGTCGAGCCCTTCGCCCACGTCGTATTTCGTGTCGAACGGGCTGCCCTTCTCGTAGTGGTTCAGCTCGAGGGGGTGGCCGCCGTCCTCGCTCACCAGGTTGACCACGGTCCCCTTCGCGGTGTCGATCGTGCTCCTCCCTGCTTCCTTCATCCCGAGGACGGTCGTGTAGAACTTCACCGAGGCGTCGAGGTCCTTGACGCGGATCCCCGTGTACGTGAGTTTGCCCTTCATGGTCTCGCGGGCGGGAAGGCCGCTCGTGACATAAGCACTTGGCCGCCGAACGACGGCCACGGCGCTTCGGTCGAATCTCACCGGGGCGTCCCGGGTCCCGGCTCGAACGCGGGCCCGTGGCCCGGCACGATGCGCCGCGCGAGTCCGAGGACGCGCCCGCGGTTCCGATGCAGGAGCGCGGCGTCCGGCGCGTACGGGTCCTCCGCGGGGCTGTCGGGTCCCCACCAGAGGTGCGTGAACGCCACGGGACCGTCCGCGGTGTCCACGAGGGTCGTGATGTCCTGCGGCGTGTGGCCCGGCGTCTCGAGGAGGCGAACGTGCGGCGAAACGAGGAAGCCCTCCGCTTTGCGGCTCTCCCACGTGTCGGCCTGGTAGATGGCCCAGTGGTCGTGGAAACGCGCGTTGGGGAACAGCGCAGCGTGGAGCGTGTGGTCCGGGTGGTGGTGGGAGAACACGACGTCCGTGACCTGTCGCGGCGTCACCCCGAGGCGCCGGAGCGGGTTCAATATGGACTTGGGCGAGGGGACCATCCCCGGGTCGATGACGATTCGTGCCCGCCCGTCGTGGACGTAGCCGACCGTGGACGCAACGCCCGGCTCCGCGTAGCCCTCGAAGAGGATGCGGACGTCCGGGAGGCGAGGTGAGGAGCGGCGGGAGGTTGCGGGGCGGGACGGCACGGGGACGACGAGACCGGCCGCGGTAGTTAAAGGCCGCGGGGCCTGCGTTCGGCATGCCCGTTTATACAACCGCGGGAGTAGACCATCCATGCACCGGGGAATCGAGATTGGGATCTTCCTCCAGCCGAAGTTGCAGGACGAGGAGTTCGTGGCCCGCGGCCTGGGGAACCTTGCCGCCTATCGCTTGCAGCAGGAGCGCGAGGAACCGCTCGAGTGGCAGGTCCTCCGCGTCCAGACGTCCGAGCACCAGCATCACTACCGGCTCATCGTCCGCCATCCGGACCGCGTGCTCGATCTGGGGATCCGGAAGGACCTCGAGGGGATCCTGCGAGATCTCTCGGACGAGACGGAGGACGAGCTCCGGGGACGGCTGCGGGAAGCGGAGCGCA
>DUJI01000082.1 GCA_013329855.1 Thermoplasmata archaeon
CGCCTTCGCCGACCAAGAAGTGCTGACCTACGGCGTGATCGACACGCCCCTAACGCCGCCGTTCAACCTGACCAAGTTCTACGTGAGCCCCGACCATCGCATCGAGATCCTGAACTACGCCTTCACCCGGGACGCGCGGTACGAGGACGCGAACAAGCAGCAGCCCGTGGCCAACGGAGTGGCCACCCTGCGGGACATCCTGGCGCGGCTCAAGGCCGCCTACGGCGCTCAAGCCCAGGTCTACGTCACGGGGAGCGCCCCGATCAGCATCGACCAGGAGCACATCTTCGGCGGCAGCTCGGAACTCGTCGTGACCGTGCTACTCGTCATCGTCCTCCTCGGGCTCTACTTCCGGTCCGCGATCGCTCCGGCCTTCCCCTTGCTGACCATCGCGATCGCGATCTTCATCGCCAACCTCTTCGTCTACTTCGTCGCGGTCTACCTGTTCAGCATCGACTTCACGGTCACGGCCATCCTGGAGACCGTCATCCTGGCGGTCGGCACGGACTACAGCATCTTCCTCGTGTCGCGGTACCGAGACGAGGTTCGCACGGGGCACGAGCACCAGGAAGCCGTCCGGAACGCCGTGATCTGGGCGGGAGAGTCCGTCGCGACGAGCGGTGGCGCCGTGCTCATCTCCTTCGCCGCGCTGTCCCTGGGCTCGTTCCCCCTGATGAAGACGCTGGGACTCACCCTGGGCTTTGCGGTGACCGCGGCCCTGGGCATTTCCCTCACGTTCATCCCGGCCGCGGTCAGCCTCCTGAACAAGCGAATCTTCTGGCCATCCGGCAAGAAGGTGGCCAAGCTGCGGTCGAAGGGCAAGCTCACAGGAACGGAGCGGTACTTCCACCGGGCGGCGACGACGTCCATGAAGCACGCGAAGGTCCTGCTGGTCGCCGCGATCCTGATCACCCTGCCGGCCGTGTACGTCGTGCTCACGGACCAGCCGACGTACGACTTCACCCAGGGCTCGCCCACGACGGAGTCGAGCCAGGGCATCGACGCGATCAGCCAGGCGTTCGGATACGGCGTCGTCTATCCGTCGTACGTCATCGTCCGCTTCCCGGACCCCCTCCTGCTACCGGACGGCAACGTGTCCGTGGGCGAGATGGGGGCACTCGCCAACCTTTCCTCCCAGCTTCTCTCCACGGAGCGTGGGCTGCGGAGTGCGGAGGGGCCTGCCAATCCGCAGGGAAGCTCCGTGGACTACGCCAACATGTCCACGATGACCGAGGCCGAGCGACAGGTCGTCGATGCCTCGATCAAACCATACGTCGGTGAGGACAACCGGACGGTGCGAATCATGCTCGTCTTCACGGACCCGCCGTTCTCGGTCGCCGCGATCAACACGGTCGACCGCATCCGCACGGACATCACCACCATCCAGCAGTCGGAGCCTCTGCTCGCGTCCAGCCAAATCTACCTCGGTGGCGTGACCCCTGTCCTGAGCGACGTCCGATCCAACATGAACCGCGACCTCTCCCTCATGGCCCTCGTGGTCATCACGGGCCTGTTCCTCGTCCTCCTCTTCGTGCTCGGCTCCGTCCTCATCCCCATCCGGGCCATCCTCACCATCCTGCTGAGCGTCTCGTGGACCCTGGGCCTCACGATCCTCCTGTTCCATGTGTGGAAGGGGTACGACATCATCTTCATCCTGCCCCTCGCGCTCTTCGTCATGGCCATGGGCCTCGGGATGGACTACGACATCTTCATCATCACGCGCATCCGCGAGGAAGTGTCCCACGGGAAGACGGACGCGGAGGCGATCACGGAGGCCACGACCCGCACCGGCGGCATCATCTCCGCGTGCGGCATCGTCATGGCGGGCGCGTTCGCGACCCTGATGCTGAACCCGTCGCCCTTCCTGCAGGAGATCGGATTCGCGCTGGCGTTCGCCATCTTGCTGGGCTCCATGGTCGTCCGGATCTACTTGGTGCCCGCCATCATGGTTCTCGCGGGAAAGAGCAACTGGTGGGCGCCCGGTCCGCTCCAACGCGTGCACCTCGAGGACAAGAAGAAGCCGAAACCCTCCGAGGCGGAGCGCGCGGACGACCCGTGAGCGGCGGCCGGGCTGCCCAGCGAGGAGAGACTTAACTTCCCTCAAGCCCCTGAGTTGTCCGAGGGATGCGTCTGCTTCCTCCCATCACGTCTTCGGAGGTCCTTCGGGATCGGAAGACACCGCCCCCAGTCCACGCCAGAATTCTTCAACGGCTCATGGAGGTCGGTGGCGTCACGGTAGCCGTGTCCCTGCTCACTTTGGCCTTCCTGTCTGTGCCCTTTACCGCGGACTTCCGTTGCCCGCTGGGCGGATGTCAGTTTGTGTTCCCGAAACCGAACCAGGACCTTCCCGTATTCCTTGGAGGCCTGATGACCCTGGCCCTCCTCGTTGGTGTGGCCACCGTCATCGCAGGGATCGCGGGAGCCCTGCTCGTTTACCGCCGGCGCCCTCGTCCCCATGCGTGAGACCGACGCCCTCAGCCTTAAGTGCAAGCTCCGTCGTGATGTCGCGCACCATGGTCCCCACCTCGGCGGACGTGCGGCAAGACGCCCTCGGCGACCTCCGCGAGCACGATCGCGAGGTCCTCGAATTCCTCTCGAAGGACCCGGCCGCTCAGATCGCGTTCCAGGGGATCCGCCGTCGCCTGGGCATCCATCCCGAGCAGCTGTCCCGCGCGCTCCACCGCCTCGCGGAGGATGACCTCATCCAGAAGACCGAGGTCGGATACCGCGTGACGCCCAAGGCGCTCTCCATCTTCAGCCCGACGGAATGGAGCTCGACTCGTCCAGGGGTGACCGTCCTCCAGACGTACCTTCCCGCCGACGTGGACACGCGCGCCCTGGTCGGGGCGCTCCGTGGATCGTGGGCGGGCCCCCTGCGGTGGTACGGCCTCGTCGAGTCCGCGGACGAGTTGCGCCTCGCCTGGGCCCTCGAGGACGAGTCCGTCCAGCTGTGCGTCCGCATCCACTCGGGAGAACTCGCCATCGAGGCCGAGGTGGCGTCCCACGACCGCCTCGACGAGGCGACGCGGCTGGGCCACCTGCTCTTCCGCCAGATCGCCAACGCGGCTTCCCGCGCCTACGGCGCCTGGGTGGCGTGACCTCTTCTTTGTGACTGGGGCGTGCGGCTTCCAGTCAACTTACCCCACCGCCGCGTTGGTCCCTCCGAGGTCAACACATGACCACCACGGTTGGCATACGCAGCAAGGACGGCGTGGTCCTCGCGGCCGACAAGCGTGCATCCAAGGGGTTCTTCGTCGGATCCAAGGTGGTCCAGAAGCTCTTCTCCCTGGATGACACGACGGCCGTCGCCATCGCCGGACAGATGTCCGATGCGGAGTACCTCGTGAACCTCGCCAAGGCGGAACGGAGACTGCTCGCCCTGCGGCGCGGCTATCCGCTCAGCGTGCGCGAGAGCGCGAGGCTCATCTCGAACATCGTGTACAACGCAATGAAGTCCTACAGCCCGTTCTACGTCGAGCTGGTCGTCGCGGGCGTGGACAAGGAGGGCGCCCACGTCTACACGAGCGACATGAGCGGCGCCGTGACGTCGGAGGATTTCATGTCCTCCGGCAGCGGCTCGCCCATCGCCTACGGCGTCCTGGAGCAGGGCTACCGCAAGGAGATCGCCCTGGAGGACGCGGGCAAGCTCGCCGAGGCGGCCGTCCGCGCAGCCATGGAGCGCGACCCGGGCAGCGGGAACGGCGTGGATGTCCTCGTGGTACCCAACGGCCGCTGGCACGGGGAGGCGAACTGAGATGGCGGCGGAAATGGGGCGCATGCCCTTCTTCTACTCGCCCGAGGGCCGCCTGGTCCAGGTGGACTACGCCCTCCAGGCGGTCTCCCGCGGCTCCACGACGATCGGACTGAAGACGAAGGACTTCGCCCTCCTGTCGAGCCAGGTCAAGCCGACACGTCCGCTCTTGGACGCGGCGGAGAAGGTCTACGTGCTCGACGACCACGTCGGCGCGACGGGGAGCGGCTACATCGGGGACGTGACCACCCTGATCGACGAGCTCCGCGTGGAGGCCCAGAAGCACCGCCTCGTGTACGACACGCCCATCGACGTGGGCACCCTCTCGCGTCACCTCTCCGAGTACCTCCACCAGCTCACCATGTACGCGGTGCGGCCTCTCGGAGCCTCCATCATCCTCGCGGGAGCCGACGAACTCGGCGTACAGCTCGTCCAGGTCGACCCCAGTGGCACGTCGTTCCGCGGCTCCGGCTTCGCGATCGGCCAAGGAGCCGACGACGCCCTGGACACGGTCCACAAGGACTATCGCCCCGACCTTGCCCTCGAGGAGGCGATGGCCCTGACGACGAAGGCCATCGAGGACCTGAACGGAGGGAAGAGCGTCATCGAGCACGGCGTGGTCCGAGCGGACACGAAGCGCTTCGAGCACCTCGTTCCTACGGCCACCGGGTAGGGTCCAACCCTACCCCCTTTTCCGCGGGCTCTTAGGGAGACCTAAATACATCCCAGGGTATGGGTCTCGGCCCCGCCGGACCAAAACGGAGGAGACCCACGTGACAGAAGACGGCCCCGCAGTCCTCGTCGACCAACTCTCGCGATCGTTCGGGGACAAGGTCGCGGTCGACCGGGTCAGCTTCGCGATCGACCGGGGCGAGGTCTTCGGCTTCCTGGGGCCCAACGGCGCGGGGAAGACCACGACGATCAAGATGCTCACCACGCTCTTGCCGCCGAGCTCGGGGAAGGCCACCATCCTGGGACACGACCTGGCGACGGAGGGGCGAAGCATTCGGCCGCGCATCGGGGTCGTACAGCAACAAGACAGCTTCGACCAAGGACTGACCGTCGAGACGAGCATGGACATCTACGGCCTCATCTGGGACGTCCCCAAGGCTGAGCGGCGGCGACGGATCGAGGAGCTCATCGACCGGTTCGGCATGCAGGAGTTCCGGAAGACGCCCACGATCGACCTGTCGGCCGGGCAGAGGCGACGGCTCCAAGTCGCCCGGGAGTTCATCCACGACATGGACCTGTTCTTCCTCGACGAGCCCACCGTGGGACTGGACCCCATCGTCCGCCGCAGCGTCCTCGATTACCTGAAGGAGCGCGTGAAGGGCGGGCTGACCATCTTCTTCACGACCCATGTGCTCGAGGAAGCCGAGTATCTGTGCGACCGAATCGCGGTAATCAACCAGGGACGGATCGTTGAAATCGACACGCCCGAGAACCTGAAACGGCGATTCGGGAGCGCGAAGGAAGTCGAGTTCAAGCTGCTCCAAGGGACCTCGAAGGAGATGGCGGCCGCGCTCGCGACGTTGGACGGCGTGACCCACCAGGCCCAAGACGAAGGCTCAGGGGTCTACCGGGTGACGACGAGCTCGCCCGAATCCGTGATCCCAGGAATCTACCGCCTCGCGGAGCGCCTGAACCTCACGGTGTCCTCCATCTACATCGCCGAGACCACCCTGGAGGATGCCTTCATCAATCTCGTCACGGACGCCAAGCATGCGGAGTCGAACGCGGGGGAGGCGTAGGATGAACATCTACGTGCGACTCGTATACCGCAATCTGCGGGCGAACTTGGACAAAGCCTCCCTGTTCTTCGAGCTCGTCTTCCCTCTCTTCTTCATCTTCGTCCAGGGACCTGCGATCGGAGGAACGGGGCTCCAGCTCGACCTCGGCGGGAAGATCGTGGGCTACGCGGAGTATCTCGCGACGGGTGCGGTAACCCTCACCGTGATCAACGGGGGGACCAACGCGGGCACTCAGCTTTGGTTCGACCGCAAGAACGGGATGTTCGAGCAGCTCCTCATGGGCCCGTTCACGCGGGCTCAGTACATCCTGAGCATCATCCTGGCGACCCTCATCATCGGGGTCGTCGGCTCGCTCCTCGTCTTCGCGTTCGCCTTCCCCGTGGTGGGCGCCGGGATCGCGTTCACCCTCCGCGGGCAACTGCTGATCGCTGCCGCGCTCTTCCTTGGCACCGTGTTCTTCGGATCCTTCGCGATCACGCTCTCCGTAGCCCTGAGATCCTCGGAGACGTTCCAAGTCGTCTCGACCTTCGCCTTCTTCATCTTCCTGTTCACTTCCTCCGTGTTCTTCCCCACGGGTTCCGCCCCTCTGGCAATCCAGATCGTGAGCCTGGGCAATCCACTCACCTACACCACGGACATCTTCCGCGCGGGGATCTTCGACGCCCTCACACCGCTGGTCTCTCTGGAGCTCCTCGTGCTGGGTCTGGAAGCTGTGGTGATGTTCGTCTTGGCCGTCGTCGCGTTCCGGCGGATCCGAGTCTGAGACGCGCAGGCGTGGGAACGCTGGCATCGGGCCCGCGGGAGTGAACAAGCGTTAAGTGCCGCCGGGGCCATGGCCGCTCCGACCTCCCATGCGGATCGTCTCCCTGGTGCCCGCTGCGACGGAGATGTGCTTCGTGCTGGGTCTCGGAGGCGACGTGGTCGGCGTGTCGCCGGAGTGCGATTACCCGCCCGCGACGTCGGAGATCTCCAAGGTCAGCCGGGCCTTGCTCGACTACGAAGGCAAGGACAGCGCGGAGACAAGCCGAATGGTCGGGAAGCGTCTGGCGTCGGGGGGTGCGCTCTACCGAGTGGATGGCCAGGCGCTCCAGGATGCCGCACCCGACGTCATCCTGACCCAGGGTCTCTGCGACGTGTGCGCGCCCACGACGGACGACGTCCGCGCTGTCGCGGCGAAACTGGCCAAGAGGCCGCGAATCGTACCCCTGGACCCGCACTCGCTCAAGGACGTGCTCCAGGACGTCCAGCGCGTGGGAGCCGCGTGCGGCGCCGTCGGAGCCGCCACAAACGCCGTGAGTGACCTGCGGGACCGGATCGAGAATGTCGCGTTCCTGACCTCCCACGTCCATGAGCGGCCCCGGACGTTGTGCCTGGAGTGGCTCGACCCGCTCTTCTTGGCAGGCCACC